>DATMXW010000058.1:0-31090 GCA_035561295.1 Methanospirillum sp.
CCTATATACTAATCTGGTTAATATAGTGTGCTCACTTACAACCGCTCTGTCATGCGTCATAAGTAGAGCATCAAATCTCCGACTAATTGACCTTTCCCGAGGTCAATTCCACACAAGCGGAAAAAACCTGAAGGTGGATTGAATAATCCTCCTTCTCAATATCAATATTAGATGGTTTATGTGTCAGGCATACTCCATCTCCTATGTAGTATCTGATATCTTCTTCTGGTACGAGGGCATCCTGATAGCCTCTTTTAAGACTGGTAATGGAGATCCGTATCGGAAGGGTTATTGGTTCCAATGTCAACCTATTGAACCGGGAATCTGGTGCATAGGGGACTGATTTGATAGATGCTTCAGAACTGGCGTCTATCAAGGGTAATTCTTGGTTCAATTCTGAGCATTGTTTTTTTTGTTGTAGCTGGCGTCATAATAAGTAATTATCTGGTCATGATCGGTTCAGTCACAACTGAAACGATAATCCTGAAGAATAACTCCGAGGAGATGATCAATACCAGTTTTCGGCTTGTCAATACCGGTCTTGAGATCTATGATGGCACGTATAACGAGAAGATGAAGGACGCTTTCATTTTGGTTATTGATGCATATAACCAGAGTGCTGGAAACCCTGCCCTGATGAATCTTGAGGCTTTGAAGAACTCAATCCATGGTATGGAGATTCATATCATCAATTCTTCCGGGGTGATTGAGTATTCCTCGAATGTGAAGGATCTTGGTCTGGATTTTAGCATTATTTATCCGGATTTTTATCAATATCAGAATCGTATCAGGCCTACACACGGGTTCTATCCGGATCGCGTTGTGATGGAATACTATACCGGAAACCTGACCAAGTATGCCTATATGCCAACCCCGGATCATCAGTACCTTCTTGAACTGGCTCTTCGTGAGCGGGGGTTTGATTTTGAGCGGATGCAACTGCAGTATGATACCGTCATGCGACAGGTTCAGGCTTCGAATCCGTACATTGAGCAGTACCGAATATTTGCCAAAAATAAACGTCTGGTGTACAATCAATCGTACGTTCCGACAGATACTGAGATCTCGGTTATTGATCAGATCCTGAGAAACCGGACCAGTATGTCATTTTATCAGCAGGAAAAAGAGCGAACGGTAAAATATCTGCTGGTTGATATGAAGGACGAGAGGTACGGGGCAGATATGAGCCTGATCGTTGAGATCTTCTACAATGACAGCAGGATCAGGGATCAACATGTACACCTCCTTCTCTACCATCTAATTCTGGCTCTCATTGCCATTATCGTCGGAGCAATACTCTCTGTGGCCATCTCAAGGAGGCTTACCAGGCCGATAGAATGGATGGTTGAAGATATTGATTGCATTGCTGATGGAAATCTGGATCATACAATCAGGGCTGGTATGAGCCTTGAACTCCGGACTCTCCAGGAGAGTGCGATACGGATGGTGACCAGCATTCGGTCTCTTATCACCAATATCATCATTGAGGAGAAGAAAGTTCAGGAGAGTGAGCAGCGCTATCGTAATGTTATCGAGACACAGACTGAATTGATCTGCCGTTTCAGACCTGATGGGGTTCATATTTTTGTGAATGATGCGTATTGCAGATTTTTTGGGAAGTCATCTGATGATATACTTGGGACCCAATTCATACCCGGTATGCCAGTTGAGGTTATCAGCACGGTGGGGACGCACTTTAGTTCACTTACCTGTGAACATCCGACAGGCACTCAGGAACAATTGGTATATGCCGCTGATGGATCCCTGAAATGGTTGCAGTGGAATGATAAGGCGATTTACTCCCCTTCTGGAGAGGTTCTTGAGTATCAGTCAGTTGGTCGGGACATTACTGGGCTGAAACACCTTCAGGAGAATCTCCTTGCCTCTGATCTGCTGTATCGAAGTACCATTAACGCCATGGTCGATGGGGTACATGTGATTGACCGGACTTATACCATCCTTCTCTTCAATCATGGGTTTGATACCTGGTTTGAAAAACTTGGAATAGAAAAGGGGGTGATCATCGGCAGAAATCTCTTTGATATTTTCCCCTTTTTGGGAGATACTATCAGGAGCCAGTATGAGGAGGTCTTTGCATCTGGTGAGATGGTGCTCACCGAGGAGACTCAGAATATGGAGGGCTTCACTATTATCACTGAGACACGGAAGATCCCCATTATCATCTCAGGATCTGTTGAAAAAATTGTAACCATCATCAGGGATGTGACAAATAAACGGGTATTTGAAGATGCACTTCGGAATATGAACCGCGTCCTTGAGACTGAAGTCCGAGCCAGGACAGAGGAACTCGAGGCGATGGTGATTGAACTTGACTCATTCACGTACACCGTCTCCCATGATCTCAGAGGGCCAATACGAGCTATTGACGGGTTCGCTCATATCCTCTCGCTAAAAGCCGATCCCTCACTCTCATCTGACCTCTCCTACTATCTGACAAAAATTTTTGAAAATGTGACCCTGATGGATCAGTTGATTGAGGATCTCCTCACCTTTTCCCGAATGTCCAGGCAACCGATTGAGCGCGCCCCGATCCCCATGCGATCACTGGCGATGGATATCGCAAGAGAGACTGCCTCTCTGTACCCGACGGTGCGGTTTGATCTCGTGATTGATGATTTACCTGCTGCATCTGGTGATCCCATACTGATACGGCAGGTATTGGTCAACCTCATATCAAATGCTATGAAGTTTTCCCATGCTCATCATAATCCTTCCATCCATATTGGATACACTATGGAGGATCAAACGGTAGTATACTTTGTTTCAGACAATGGCATAGGGTTTGATATGGAGTACAATGAAAAGATATTTGATGTCTTTCAGCGACTCCACCCGGCAGGGGAGTTTGAAGGAACCGGTGTAGGCCTTGCAATCGTGAAACGGATAATAATCAGGCATGGTGGACTGATACGGGCAAGATCAGATCCGGGCGTTGGTAGTGTGTTCTCATTTACAATCGGTGGTACGAATGGTACGGAGTGACTCAGGTCTTGAACTTGTTCTGATAGAAGATAGTCAGAGTGATATTGAGCTTTTTTTGAATGTGGTTGAATGGATAGACATGGGGGATCAGGTTCGTGTTTTTCCAGATGGTCGAGAAGCCCTTGATTATCTCCATGGAGCCGGGAAGTATGATGGCCAGGATCCTGATTACCCGGTTGTTATCTTTTTGGATCTGAAGATGCCGATGCTAGGCGGGATCGAGATCCTAAAATCTCTCAAAGCTGATAAGAAGACGGTTACCCACCCGGTCGTTGTCTTTACTTCATCGAATCAGGATTGTGATGTTCTCAAAAGTTACGAACTCGGTGCCAACAGTTACGTTGTCAAACCGGTTCAGTTTGAAAAATTTGCTGAGACTATCCGTGAATTGATCAATTACTGGCGGAATATGAACCGGCCGATGATCAACCGAACTGAATAGGCTGTCACGGGTTCAATCCTGGAATTATAATCCTCCGTATCGCCTTCCCATCTTGAGGATATATGACTGGTGGTACTCTTCAGCCTGCCAGAATGGGCCTGCCCGGACTATTGCAGTAACTATTGGGCCATTATACCGGCCATTTCGGGAGAGTTCCTCAATAGCCCGGGTTGCCTCCTGCTCCTGCTCTTCTGAATGGAAGAAGATGACTGATCTGTACTGTGAGCCAATATCTGGTCCTTGTCTATTCTCCTGGGTGGGATCATGCATAGTGAAAAAATGGTTCAGCAGTTCCTGGTAGGTCACCTGCCCGGGATCATACTCTATCTGAACCGCTTCGACATGTCCTGTTTTGTCAGAACAGATCTCTTCATAAGTAGGATTCTCCACATCCCCTCCGGTATATCCAACCCTGGTTGCCAAAACTCCATGAACTTGTTGAAAGGCAGCTTCTACCCCCCAGAAGCAACCGGCGGCAAATGTTGCAATCATCATAGGAGAGTGTACGAGTCTCCCGGTATATCTCTCTGTCTTCATCTGTCGTATCAACCAGAAGGGAATATATATGTTCTTGAGGCCACTTGTGATGTATGAAATCTGTCTCTATTGTACTGATCCTGCTCTGCATCATCATATGCCATCTGGTATATGCTGATATCAGATCTGTTCCGCCCGGCGGGACAGTCTTTATCGGTGAAGAACGCATCGATATCAGTGGGACTGGCATAGGTTCGGGTGGTCAGATTGCCTGGTGGGCCGCTGGCAGTTCTCTGATTGATACCCCTGCAGATACCATAACCGTCACTGATCCAGAGAGTTTTTCGGCTACACGGTCATTATTCTCTGGCAAAGAAGGGATTTGGTATTCATGGCCTGAAAAAAATCCGGTTCTGAAGATAAAGAGTCCCAGGCTTAAGGTCCGTATTTATGATACCAGTTCTGACTTTGATGCAACTGGGAAATGGCTCCCCCGGGGGCATCTTGCTTCTTTCCTGATTGAAACAAATCTCTATGAACTCGGCAGCCGGGACGGGGCAAATGGTGCTCCGATTGATATCATCATCAGGATGCCGGAGGGAGCTAAGTATTCAGCCGTATCAGGTCCGTCTGGATCATTCAGCCTCACTGGAATCGCGGTTGACTCAGCACTTTATGATACCGGTGGAGTGTGGGATACCGGTGGGACTGATTCCGGTACTTATCAGATCCGGGCTGAATGTACTGCTAACCGGTTGAACTCAGACAGCGCAGATCCCGGGACTGCTGTATCAGAGACGATAGATGTGCTCATCCAGGACGTCAACCCGCTTATCAGTGGAGCTAATCAGCGGGAGAAGGCTGCTCAACGAACGCCGGAAGTCCCTGATTCTGTCATGAAACCCCCCCGTTCTGATGCCACTCCTGGTATTATTCAGTCCGGGAGTGATAAAATTTCACCTTCTCCAACCCTTCATCCGACTGCTCCGGTTATTACGTCCCTGCAACCTCTGCCTGAACCGACCATGAAGACTGCTTCCCCCACAGTTCAACCTGCATCTCCTGGACTGACAAAAGCCCCAGAAAAGGCCTCTACACTCACACCAACACCTGCTGAGCAGAAGAGTTCTCCGCTTCATGCGGGTTTGTTAGTACTTGCTGTTATCTGTGCTGCATTTTTTTGGAACAGGAAGTCCGTGTAATAATCATTCCTTTTGTATCCTTTTTAAGATCATACACCTTTTTCTGGGCTAACGGTGAGTATATCTGTATGAATCTTGGTGCTACCCTCATAAAATCCCGGCGAAGTGTCAGGAGTTATACTGAGAAACCGGTTGACGATTCTATCATCAGAGATGCGTTTGAATGTGCACGTGTTGCACCAACTGCAATGAATCTTCAACCATGGCTTTTTGGTGCGGTAAAAGATAAAAACCTCCTTCAACAGATTGCCGATCTAACAGACCATGGAAAATTTATCGCTGATGCGGCAATCTGTTTTGCAGTTTTTGGAGAGAAGAATGCAAAGTATTATCTTGAGGACTGCTCGGCAGCCACTGAGAACATCATCCTCTGTCTGCAGGGGTATGGGGTCGGTAGCTGCTGGGTTGCCGGAGATAAGAAGGAGTATGCAGAAACGGTGCGAATACTACTGCATGTTCCTGACCAGTACACGCTGGTATCCCTGATTCCTGCCGGATATCCAAAAGAGATACAGATGCCCAAGAAAAAGGTCCTCAAGGAAGTCTCATTTCTGAATGAATGGAAGGAAGAAGATTCTTCCTGATCCCATTCCTTTTCCTTACGCTATTGAGTTAAAAAGGGTTACAATATCGGTGTAGTCAATACGACCGTTTCCTGAGTAATCAAACGCACTGACCGGTTCATTTGCGATTATCCACTCCATATTCTGGAAGTATACGGTCACGTCAGCAAAGTCAACTCTTCCGTTCCCATTCACATCCTCATACTTTCCATCCCCGTTCAGATCACGGGGGGGGCTGGACATCCCGGGCAAGGTCTTTACAACTGGTCCCGAAGTCGGTGTAGGGGTAGGTGTCGGGCCGCCTCCTGCAGCAACCACCGATTTGCCTGCATTTATACGGCCACCTGAAACAATCTTTCCTGAGAATGCAGGTACCCTGTCTGCATAATCCATGATCATCTGTTTTTGTTGTGCCGTTGATAAGCCTGAGTTTACTGCAAGAAGCATAGCCGCAAGACCTGATACATGTGGGGTTGCCATAGATGTTCCTTTCATCTTGATGTACTGATACCCAAGAGACGATGGATAGGTTGAAAGGATCCAGTCTCCTGGCGCAGCTACGTCTACCGTGAGAGGGCCATAGTTAGAGTATGACGGCATTCCATCAGATGCATCACTGGCTGCAACCGAAATAATTTGTGCATTATCAAATCCTGACGGATAATGCTGGATTACGTCATTATTTGTCCCTGAATTCCCGGCTGCACAGACGACCAGCTTATCTGTTGCAGCAATGGCATCCTGAAGTGACTGACTGCGTGCTGTCCCTCCCCAGGAGCAGCTGATAACATCTGCGCCCATCCGGCGGGCATATGCAATTGCGTTCAGGGATGCGGCAGTATCACCGTTCCCGTCTGCCCTCAGGAACTTCAGCGGCATGATCTTCACATTCCAGTTAACACCGCTTATTCCGACACCATTGTTTCCAACAGCCCCGACGACTCCGGCACAATGTGTTCCATGTCCGTTGTCGTCCATCGGATCGTTATCATTGTTGATAAAGTCCCATCCGTGCACATCATCGACGTACCCGTTTCCGTCATCATCAATACCATTGCCCGGTACCTCACCCGGGTTTGTCCAGATGTTCTGTGCGAGATCCGGGTGATTATAGTCTACACCGGTATCAATGATAGCAACAATAACCTGGGATGATCCGGTTGTTCTGGCCCATGCATCAAGAGCACTGATATCTGCACCAGACGTTCCGCTTCCCTGCCCGGTGTTCTCCAGGTTCCACTGTTCTGAAAAGCGCGGATCATTCGGTGCTCCTGATGCAGCAAGAGCCCCTACCTGCTCGGGGCCAGGTGGTTCTGGATTGCTTGGGAGTGAGAGGGAGATGATGTAGTTTGGTTCGGCATAAGCTACATACTGAGAATTATTCAGTTCTGCAATTGCCTCCTGCACTGATATTTCATCCCCCACCTCAATCTTCTGCATTCCCTTCAGACCCTCGGCAGAGAAGTCGTCCACAACCTGTGCGTCAAGTGATGTCAGTTGCTCAGTGGCAACACTCGCGGCTATGAAATCACTTGTCTGGGACTTGTACCTGACAATCACCTGGCCGGGCACATACGGCGCTGTAGGTTCTGCGGTAACAGGGCTGTCTGATTGAGCAGGAACTGTCACTGTACTGTTATCTGGTGCCGATACTATCTGTTCTGTTCCCGCGGCCAACGTCAAACCGGCCGCAGATGTAAAAACTATGAGGAGGATTATCCCCCTTATCCATCGCTGGTTCAGCATACTCCACAACCCCCAGAGGTCTGCACTACCCAGGTATCAGACCTCTTGTTATACGATATCTGAGTGGCAGCCGGCTTTAAGTACTCTCCTCTTATCTCATCTTCCTCTGACCCTGGTTTTTACCCTTTTATTCTGGTGTTCAAAAGGAATGATTATCCTGCTATCAGGCAGATTTCTAATCAATATGAATCCACCTGTCCTGCAGGTAGCTCTGGATCTGGTTGAGACCGAGCGAGCGATCCTGATTGCACGAGAGGCAGTAGCCGGTGGTGCAGACTGGCTGGAGGCCGGAACGCCGCTGATTAAGAGTGAAGGCATGTCTGTAATAAGCCGGCTTCGAGCTGCCTTTCCTGATCTGATCATTGTTGCTGATATGAAGACTGCTGACACCGGGGCGATCGAGGTTGAGATGGCCGCAAAGGCAGGAGCCAGTTTTGTATGTGTTCTTGGCACTGCTGACGATTCGGTTATTATCGAGGCAGTACGCGCAGGTGAAAAGTACGGAGTCAGGATCATGGCAGATCTTATGTCAATTGCAGATCCCCCGGCACGTGCCCGAAGACTTGAAGAACTGGGAGTCTCCGTAATCGCTGTTCACACAGGCATTGATGAGCAGATGGAGGGGAAAAACCCGCTGGATCCCGTATCAGCTGTCGTCAGGGCAGTCTCGATTCCGGTTGCGGTTGCTGGTGGACTTGATGCAGGGTCAGCAGCCGGGGCGATTGCAGTAGGGGCCCGGATTGTTATTGTGGGTGGCTGGATTACCCGGTCTGCTGATGTTACCCGGTCTGCACAGGCGATTCGTAGTGCCATTGATCAACCGATGCCAGAACGATGGGAGATGCCAAACCAGGAGGATGAGATTCGCACGATATTTGCATCAGTCTCTGCACCGAATGTGACTGATGCGATGCATCGGAAAGGATCCATGAGCGGGCTCTTCTCTCTCTGTCCCGGAACCAAAGCAGTAGGCAGGGCGGTGACGGTTCAGACTATTGCGGGTGACTGGGCAAAACCGGTCGAAGCTATTGATAAGGCTGGCCCTGGTGATGTTCTGGTCATCAATAATGATGGTTGCCTGCATATTGCCCCTTGGGGTGAACTGGCAACCCATTCGTGTGTGAACCGGAACATATCAGGGGTTATCATCGATGGGGCAGTCAGGGATGTCGATGATATCAGGCGGATGAATTATCCGCTCTGGGCGAGGGGTATGGTCCCGAATGCCGGGGAACCAAAAGGATTTGGCGAGATCAACGCAGAGATCCAGTGTTGTGGCCAGTCGGTGCGGCCTGGAGACTGGATTGTTGCTGACGATAGCGGGGTGGTCGTGGTACCCCGCGAACGGGCATACGAAGTTGCCAGGCGATCTCTTGAAGTGAAGAAGAACGAGGAGCGAATCCGTGAAGAACTTCGCCGTGGCGGGACTCTTGCCGGGGTGATGAATCTTCTCAGATGGGAGAAGAAACAGTGATCTACCTTATGGAGATTGATCTTTGGGCACCAGACATTTGTATCAGGAATTACTCATGAAGTTCACCACTCTTCCCGGCTGGGTTTCCCCGGCTCTCAAGTGCACCATTGGTCTGAGCATCGTGATATGGCTGGTCATGCGGTTTAACCCGGCAGAATTGATCGCTACCCTCTCTGCAATGGATCTGCTGCTGATATGTGCCGCCCTTGTAGTCTATGCTCTCACCCTTCTGGTTCTTGCACTCCGGTGGCGGTTTGTTCTGAGCAGAATGGGTTATCAGGTTCCGGTATGGTGTGCATACCAGGGATTTGCAGCAGGTATCCTGATATCAGATCTGACCCCTGCCCGTCTTGGTGAGTTATCACGACCCCTTACCATCAGGGATCGGGTTCCTGTGCCGGCAGGACTAGGTTCTGTGTTTCTTGATCGGTACTGTGATTTCATTGCGCTCTTTATTCTGGGGACCGGTGGTCTTCTCCTCCTCTCTGCATTCAGATCGCCTGAGATCATGATTGTTATGGCCCTTCTCCTGACCATTCCGATAACGATCCTGACTGCGTTCTGGGTTCGGCGGGAGTGGGCCCTGTTTCTGATCCGTAAGGTTGGGATCAGACAGATCTCAGATTTTTCTCATACACTCTGTGATGCCCTGGATTCGCTCAAAACTCCCGGGCAGACGATGGGGATTGCGTTGTCTCTGACCCTTTCTGCCTGGTTTCTCCAGAGTCTTCGTCTGGTGCTTATTGTAGCTGCTGCCGGGTATATTGTGCCCATTCAGGAACTGGTCTTAATTCAGCCACTCATCAGTTCACTGGCCCTGCTCCCGATCTCCTTATCTGGTTTGGGTATTGTTGAGGGTGGGTATGTATCACTCTTTACCTGGTATGGAATTCCAGCAGCGGCAGGTTTAGCTATCGCTCTGCTCGACCGGGCCCTGACTGTAGGCTTTCATCTGATTGTTGGAATCAGGTATGCTCTGAGGACGGTTGGTTCTCCATAATCTCCTGCACGGGTCCTCCCTCCTCCTGACATTCATTTGATATCTGGCGGATTCGATATCATATATCAGCCGGTGATCGGCAGAGGTGGGTGGGTGCTGAAGAGAGTTCTGATTCTGCTGGTTGCGTTCCTGTTGATAATACCTGTTCTTTCTGCAGATCTGAATGCGGTCGGGAGTTCAGAAGGGGGTTTTGCCCCGGTAGATCGCGATTTTGAAGAACTTTCAGCACCTGGAGCACAGGTTGAGGCCTCTGAAGATGTCTGTTGTGGCAGCGGCCCGCTCAGAAACAGTCCGCTGGATCTCTCGTATCTTGATGGAAGAAAGGTATCCTCTGTCACTTCACCAACTCCGGCGTCAGGAGAGTCTGCCCGTACTCCGGATATCAGGGCAGAGGTTGAATACCCGTCCCGGTACGATCTTCGTGAGTATGGGAAGGTTCCTCCTATCCGTGATCAGGGACAGAGTGGGAGCTGCTGGGATTTTGCCGCGGTCAAGTCCCTTGAGTCTACTTTGCTCCCCAAAGATGCACGGGATTTTTCAGAGAATAATCTGAAGAACCGGGTATCGGCCTATGATCCTGAAGGATTTGACTTTGCAGACGGGGGCAATGACCTTATGGCGGCTGCATACTTTACCCGCTGGTCAGGTCCGGTTCTGGAACAACTGGATCCCTATAATCCATACTCTTATCGTTCTCCGCCTAATCTCTCGGTGAATGGTCATCTGCAGGATGTGCCGATGCTTCCAGGCAGGACCGCACCGCTTGAGAATGATAATATTAAATTTGGTCTGCAGGAGTTTGGGTGCCTCTATACCACGATGCTCTTTGATTATGCGTACTTTGACCAGGAGCATGCATCCTATTATAATCCTGAAGGAAAAACCCCAAATCATGCAGTGACCATTATTGGCTGGGACGATGCCTACAGCAGAACCAACTTTGTGACTGAAGCACCTGGCGATGGTGCATTCATCTGTGCTAACAGTTGGGGTACCGGGTTTGGGGATCGGGGTTTTTTTTATATCTCGTATTACGACACCCTTGTGGGAAAGCGGGTGAGTTCATTTTCAGGGTCTGCAATTGAGGAGTTTGATGGGGTCTATGGGTATGATCCGCTGGGCTGGGTCTCAAACTTCGGGTATGGGACCGAGTATGCATCAGGTGCCAACATATTTCGTGCAGAGACGAACGAGGTGATAGAGGGTGTCGGGTTCTATCTTCCCCAGGTCTCATCCGATTTTACCGTCAGCGTCTATTTGAGCCCTTCAAATGGCCCGATAGATCCAGACGGCCCTGACCGGTATGAGAATTTTCGGTATGAGGTGCCCGGGTATCATACGTACCGGCTCAGGGATCCGATATCAGTGAAGAAAGGGCAGGAATTTTCTGTAGTCGTGGACTTTCACACTCCTGATTACGGGTTCCCCGTACCGGTAGAGTATCCGATAACCGGGTATAGCAGTAAAGCGACTGCTTCTCCCGGACAGAGCTGGGTCAGGACTGAGAACGGTGCCTGGTCTGATCTGACCCGCTGGGACCAGAATGCGAATGTATGTATCAAGGCATATACCCGAAGAAGTGCGGGTCCGAAAGCCGGATTCTATGGTGAACCGGTTTCAGGAACTCCACCCCTGACCGTTCATTTTACTGATATCTCTGAAGGAACTCCAAAACGATGGCTCTGGCAGTTCGGCGATGGTGAGACTTCAAACGATAAGAATCCGGTCCACACCTATACCCAGACCGGAAGTTATACTGTCTCAATGACGGTAGATAATGGTGGTGGTGAATCAAAAGTGGTAAAGGAGCACTATATCTCAACCACACCACCAACGACCATCCGGGTTCCCCAGGATCACTCACTGATACAGGCAGCGATCGACGACGCGGTAGATGGTTCAACGATTCTGGTCAGTTATGGGTATTATCCTGAGAAAATTACGATTGACCGATCAGTGCATCTCATCGGGGAACCAAATGGTGCGGGGCAAAAACCGATCATTGACGCTCAGCTGAGTGGAACCCCGGTGAGTATCATCGCTCAGAATGTTACGGTAGAGAACTTCTCCCTGACCGGGGCATGGTCACAGACCGCGGTAAGGCCTGCCGTTGCGGTCAGGGGAAACGGGGTTACTATTGCCAAGAACTGGATCTTTGAGAATTATGCCGGGATACGGGTTGAAGGGGGAAGTCAGGTAATCCTGGATAGTAATGTTATCTGGAATTCAACTGCTGAAGGGATTTTTACTGAGTCCTGTTCCGGTGTCTCTATCACCAATAATTCAGTCATCTGGACGAGTGCTGCACCGGCGGTTCTTCTCATTAATGGTCAAGGTGGTGTAGTCAGTGGGAATTTGATCGCTGAGAATGCAAATGCCGGGATTGGTCTTGACCGGATGCAGGGGATAACCATCTCCAATAATCTCTTTAATAACCTGCTCAACACGCTCATAGGATCCTCTGTCTCTGCACGGTGGAGTATTCCCAGAACAGCAGGGCCGAACATCGTCAAAGGGCCATTTATTGGAGGAAACTACTGGGGTTCACCAGATGGGACCGGTTTCTCTCAGACCCATCCTGACAGTACAGGAGACGGATTCTGTGATGAACCATTTGTGTTTGATGAACAGACAGATGATCTTCCCCTTGCTGCCCCTTCAGAGGATGCAGTTTTTGCAGATTTTGATGGATATCCCCTGCAGGGTGCAGCACCTCTTGAGGTCTTGTTCTCTGATTACTCGACCGGTCCTGTTGAGTCATGGGCATGGGACTTTGGTGATGGTGCCACCTCATCTGATCAGAATCCCCTCCATTCCTATACCCTCCCTGGAAGTTATTCTGTCTCTCTTACCGTGAAGGGGGCTTCTGATTCCAATACAAAGTCACGGGCCGGGTATATCACGGCAACCGGTGCTGGATCTGCCTTCTCTCTGCAACTGAAGAAGGGGTGGAATTTTGTCTCTCCCCCAATGCCCCTTCGGACTGGTGCCGAGACTGCTGCTATCTTTGCCGGTGTTGACTCTGCCGGACATTCAATATTTACCTACTCAGGCACATCGTGGGAACTGGTAAAGAAAGACACACGGATCGACCCTCTGGTTGGGTACTGGATCTATGCTGCATCTCCAATAGCCATCCCTCTCTTCTTTGAGCAGGAGACTGTGGTTCCTGAACGAACGGTATATGCAGGATGGAACTGTATAGGGACCCCGGGGAAGTATCAGATACGTGCATCAGAAGCGATGAAGTCGCTTGAAGATAGGTGGGTATATCTCTTTGGATTTGATGCAGCTCTTCAACGATATCAGGATGTAATTATCAGAGGAGGGACTGGACAGAGTACCGATACCCGCGATATGAAACCCGGACAAGGATTCTGGTTATTTATGCGGGGAGAAGGGACGCTTCGTGGCGTGTTCACTCCATAGAAGAGAGGATTAGGTAGTGGTTGTCTGAAATGATGTATTCCATGCGGTGAATCCTCCGATCAGATAGAATACACCGGAACATCCTGCATCTTCACATACCGTGATCAGGAGTTGACTGTCTGCCCCGTTTCCTCCGTACATGAATACAGGATTCGTGCTGTTTATCTTTAACAGTGCCTTTTTTACAGATTCTGGTTCTGGGTTTACCTGCTCTGCTCCGGGGATATGACTTAATGCAAACTCTCCGGGAGATCGCAGGTCAAGGATGTGCATCCCTTTTGATACCGGGTTAGATCCTTCAAGGAGAAGAGCTGCCTGATCCGGGGTGAGGTTCCAGACTGGCATGCGGTCGACTGCGATCTGACAGGTCGATCTCATGTCAGGAGTTACCAGCGCAGATGCTCCACCCATGAAGATTCCGGGGATGAGAAGGATTACCACTACGAGCGGAATCAGTGGTTGTATGTTCATGTACATCTGTTCGATAAACGTTCATTTCATTCTTACCTTCTGATTTTTATACCTGGTTTACCCTGCTCCATATATTTAACCCGGGTAGTTCTTTCCGCTCTCCGGAAGAATCTATGTGATACAGAGTACATGCATATGGTATAGATATTATGAAACAAGGCCCCTGGATTTATCTCTTCGCGGCAGTACTCCTTCTCCTCTCTTTTATCCTGTTTACTATTCATTATCTTCTGTTTGGTGATCTGCATCATATTTTACTTTACACTGTTCACGATGTTGCATTTCTCCCGATAGAGGTACTGCTGGTAACCGTGGTTATTCACTCCCTGCTTGAGAAGCGTTCACTGCAGATGAAACTTGAGAAGCTGAATATGGTAATTGGCACGTTCTTCTCAGTGTCGGGAACAGAGATGCTGAAAGAGTTTGTTCGTGCAGATCCAGCTCTATCTGCGATGCAACCGGATTTGAAGATAGACTCCCGATGGGATGCTGCTATGTATAAACGTCAGAAGAAGGTTGTATCAGGGTTTGCATTCCAGGTGGATATGGATGCGATAAATCTGGTTCATCTGAGGGATATCATGGTCAGGCAGGAGGATTTTTTGATTCGGATTCTGGAAAATCCGGTAATGCTTGAGCATGAATCATTCACGGATCTGCTCCTTGCGGTCTTTCATCTTGTTGAAGAACTTCGGAACCGGGATGATCTCACCTCCCTTCCTCACTCAGATATTATCCACTTGAAAGGTGATATCAGGCGGGTATATTCCCTGATGACCCTCTCCTGGCTCGATTATATGAATTATCTGCAAGGAAGTTACCCGTACCTTTACTCATTAGCCGTGAGACTCAATCCCTTTGGTGAACAACCTGATGTGATCGTCAGGGAGTGATCCCTAATTTTATTGAGTGAACTGACTTTCAAACATTTCATACTGAGTCTGATTCATCCCCAGGGTCTGGTAAGTCTTCTTAGCGGTATGATTCTCAGTCTCTACATAGAGTCTGACACCAACCACCTGTTCAGATTCTGTAGCTCTCTTGATGATATTCTGGTACAAAGTGGTGAAGATCCCTTTTCTCCGGAGGTGTGGTGCAATATACACACTCTGGATCCACCAGTAATCTCCACAGTGCCAGTCAGACCATTCATAGGTTACCATGAGCTGGCCGGCGAGCATCCCATCGACATCAGCGATCAGGTAAAATCCCCGTGAATGGTCATGAATCAGATGGGTGACCCCTGCCCTGACCCGTTCAGGGTTCAGGAGCCTGCCTTCAGATTCCATGGCCATCCTCTCAGTGTTTCTGATGATCTCTTCTGTGTCTTCAGGAGCTGCCGGACGGATAACGATCTCCATAATGAGGTGCTCACAAGTTTACTGGTGGTCTATTTCAAATTTTGTTTGCACCCCCGGTAAAATACTAGCCTGATTATGGTATCTATCATCTGAAACCAGGGTTTGTAGAGGTATCCTGATTCGTAAATCGTATCTATTTAAGAAAACACGACCATTTGTGCCCAAGATCTCATCACATAAATCTCCCTGTTTCCCAGTTCATCAGAGAGCGGGAATATCCTGATCAGAGCGGGAGTAATCCGCTCTATTATCTTTCTTCGATTGCAAATCAGTGGCCCCACCATGTATGATTTCTGATCAGAGCGGGAGATCGGGATGTACAGATACCCAGAGTGGTAAGAGAGAAACCTTGTCCACCTCTCTATACTCCTATCTTCCCGCTCTCAGTTTATAATATCATTAATAATATAATATTTTTTAAAAATATTCCTTATATGGGCGCTAATTTAGAGCGGGAGGTCCCGCTCTAACGATTTTCTATCGAGTTTCTCCCGCTCTCCCGCCCATCTCTGGATTCATACTTTTGGATACTATTGTATGAACAGCACCGTGTCATCTCCATGATGGTGTAATCAATAACCGGTAAGATAACCTCTCACGCTTTCGATACGTGGTACCATTTTCTGGCTTGATCTGGACAGTCCACAGAGTGCCGGGTATTGTGAGTTGAATAGACCCAAAAATAGAAGAGTAGTGCGACTGATTCACACTGGATGGATATTCGGCTACTTATGGAGACCCTGTCGGTCTTTCTTTAAATACCGTCAATTATGAGGTTGTTCTTCCTGCAAGAGGGAATTGTGTTTTCTTTTGAACCTCATCCTAAAGAAGATGCAAGAAAAGAGGAGATCTGAACTCAGCACAATCTACTTGGTTGCACCATGAAACTGCCACTGCTCCCCGGTTTCAGTGATCTCTTTCTTCCAGATAGGGACATATGCCTTGATCTCCTCCAGTATCCAGGAACACCCGGCAAAAGCCTCCTGCCTATGACCTGCTCCGCAGACGATGACCACGATCGTCTCGGTGATAGCAAGTCTACCCGTCCGGTGGATAACAGTAACTGAGGTGAGCGAGAATTTTTTTGTTGCCTCTGCTTCTATCCGTTCCAGATCCCGTAGAGCAACCTCCTCGCAGACTTCAAGTTCCAAAGCTTCAATCCCATCATCCCTGACAGTTCCGGTGAAGGTTACTATCCCCCCAGCTTGCGGGGTCCTTGCCGACTCGATTACGGCACCGATATCAATAGTATCTCTGGTTATTGCGATCATGGTCACCCTCCTGAAACCGGGGGAAAGAGGGTCAGCATATCCTTATCCTCCAGCCTGATATTCTCGGTCTCGGCAGGAACAATCCGGTCCCCCCGGTACATAATCATGACATATTCCCTGACTGCTCCGTTCTCATTCACGAACAGACCCCCATCCGGACCGGCCTTTATTGCAAGTGCCCGGATTGCATCCCCAATAGAGGAGGAATCAGGAAGTTCGAGTGAAGACACCTCCCCACAAATATCTTTGAACGTCGCATAACACGTTATCATTACCTGCATCATGTTCCCTCCTGGGTGCAGACAGCACAGTCTGACCGTTGTTTGAGTGTGATATAATCGGTGCGGCCTGACGATCCATCCCAGATCATCAGTCTCCCTGAGAGGAGAGTTCCGGTCCCGGTAATACACTTGATAACCTCCATCGCCTGCAAGGATCCGATAACCCCTGCAGTAGCCCCGATGATAGGGGTGATACGCTTAGGGGGACTCTCTGGGATAATACAGGCAAGACAGGGTGTTTTCCCTGGAATTATTGTGGTCATCTGGCCTGAGAATCCCTCAACTGCTCCATGGACAAGAGGGATCTGATGTTCTATCGCGGCCTGATTAAGCACATACCGGGTCTCGTAATTATCCACGGCATCTACGATGATATCAGCATCACGTACAAGTCCATTGATTGTGCCAGACGTTATAGACTCGGGACAGGCCGATATGGAAATATCCGGATTTAGGGCCTTGAGCGTGGATGCTGCAGAGTATACCTTCATCAACCCGATATTGCTGGTAGCATGCAAAAACTGACGGTTCAGGTTCGTTTCATCCACAACGTCAGCATCAGCGATGATGATCTCCCCGACACCGGCAAGAGCAAGATAGGTCGCTGCCGGTGAGCCAAGACCTCCGGCACCGGCAACGAGAACACAACTATCGAGAAGCTTCTCCTGCCCGTCACTCCCAAAGAGTGGGATCTGTCTAATATATCGTTCAGAGGTCATGTTAATCTCTATCAGGTACGTTCTGGTATTCGGGCATTCCTTTCATCTCCATCATTGTTTCGGATATTTCTGATGTACTCAAGAGCGGATCTGGCATCAGACTGCTTCTGATCCACACGGTTTGTGGTAATCCATGCACGAAATTCATCCCGTTTCTCCTCCCGGATATCTGCACTCCTGATGATCTGATTATAGGTCCGATCAGGGTAATAGAGACTCCTGGCTGTCGTGAACAAAACTCCTGATTCCTCATGGGTCAAAATATCCTCTCTGACGGCCTTTTCTAACGTTATTCTGATGTTAATTAACGCTTCCGATAGCGCCGCGTTTGAGATCGGGTCACAGATCAGGGCGACCTCGTCATCAGACTCTATCTCCCCATCCCGGTACCGGCGGAATACCTCTCCAACACCGACCATTCCGAACGTCTCCAGTTCAGCTGCCCGCAGGGCGCCCATGCTTGATGCTCCGACGACCTGTATTCCTGCTTTCAGGGCTGATAGGATCTCCCGGTGCCCGACTGAAGCACTCTCAAAGAAAAGACCATCTATGATCCCGATAATCGAGGGAGATGCCGCAATAGCATGAATCAGATCCCCCCTGCGAACCGGGGGGCGGTACTCAGTAGCTGGGTCGGCAGGGAGGATCTTCTCTGCTTCAGCAGGCAGTAGGCTTGGACCCAGGTATATAATTACGTCTGGCACTCCTGCACCTCTCACCAAGCCGTTCAGGGTCCATGGCATAGTGCTCAAGACCGGGAACGATAACTCTGACAACCGGAATACCTATCTCAGGTCTCGTCAGATCTACAACGATCACCTGGTCAAGACCAATACTGCGGAGTTGATCCAGAATATACCTGATATCGTCAAGAAAATCTCCTGAACGATAGGCATAGAGCTCACTAAATGAGATCTCTGGCTCTTCTATAAACCATTTCTTATTGAGTCTTTTTGTCCGCTCGTACCCAATCTTCCGTTTCATATGACTCTCCTGGGTGTCTTCACGTGCTCCATGAATCTGGGTAGCCCTGCTCTGAGCTGCCTCGGTGAGGGCACGAAGCACGGCTATCTCAGGAACCACATGGGTACCCATCCCGATACAGAGCAGGGTAGGATCCCGGAGGGTAATATCATCAGAGATTGCGGCAATGGTAGGAAGACCGATATCACTTGAGATGTCTCTGATTGTCACCGCTATACCGGCATCTTTGAACCGGTTGATGAGTTGAAGGGCAACCGGATGACGAATATCCCTGATAACCGGACCTCCATGATTACATGCTTCTGCGAGAGACCAGGCATCCCGTTCAATTATTTCGCAGAGAGCATGGAATATCGCCTCTTCAATAGTATTTCCTGATGCAATCCCATTAGTTCCGGTCCGGAAAAGCCGGCCCATTATCCGGGGGAGCGGATGAAATACGGCATGGGCAGGAATCATAATCTCACGATCCTGCATAATGTCATATGCCATTATCCATGGAATCGGGAATGAGAGATCTGAATTTTCAGGAAGAATAAGGAGCGCAGGGTGAATCGCCTTGCACACTGAGGTTACCTGTTCATATGAGGCAACCTCAGGTCTTCGATCATGCAGTTCAGCTGAGTACCGCTCAAGCCCTTCCATAATTGCAGAAACCCGTGCTGCAATCTCAGTGGCCCCTTTTCCATTATACACCGATATGGATCCTTCTGCTGCATCCGGTCTGATACAGGAGAAGACTGGTATTCCCAGCCTGTCAAGACCGGTAATGTCAGCAACACGGGTAATCCCTGCGGTTACTGTAAGATCCTTAATCCGTTCATATGTCTCTTCAGGAGACTTTGTCCGGTGCGTCTCTTCCTGATAGACTTTCCTGCATGGGGAGAGTTTCATCGATAGTGTATAGCTTACGCCTGATTAGTGAAAATATCTTGGTTTTTCTCAGACCCTCTGTTTCCTTCGAAAATAAAAACGGTAATCTGGGCGATATCAAATAGGTAAATTTATACTTTAAAACAATAACTTCAAAAGCGAGGAATCAGTATGGACAATTTTGAGAAAATTGTAAAAGAGATGAAAAAACTCCCGCTTGCAGAGCAGGAGAAACTGCTTGAAGAGAAGAAAAAACTCTGTATATGCCCTTCATGTCCGAGTTTTAATAAATGTGCTATCGTAGAGCGGGAGAAGCTGTTCTGCATGATCGGGAAAAGTTTCCTCTGTATTTCATACGAGGAGGGATGCAATTGTCCTGATTGTCCGATCTCTAAAGAAGCAGGTCTTCAGTATAAATACTTCTGTACCCGCGGGGACGAGAAGGGACAGCGGTACGAGAACGTTGCCTGGGGCTCGACCCTCTCTGAGTAACTCTCTTTTTTCTATTTTTAACTCACACTCATTGGTATAATATGTTTGATATGAGCGGTATGGCCAAAAAATTTCTGACATCACCTGAAGGCCAGCAGATGATTAAGGAATTCATCTCCTCACCTGAAGGAATGGAGATGGTAAAAGGAATGATTGCATCACCAGAAGGAAAGAAAGCTGCAGCGGGTCTGCTCCTCTCAGTTGTGGATCAGCTCCCTGTTCAGGATGATGCTAAAGCGATCATAAAACAGGCTCTTCAGGCTATCTGATTCTGAATTTGCTTTATCTTTTTTTGTTACCAGATTGGGATTTCCAGGGCAGGATACGCAGATCTGACCAAAAGCCCTTCCAGATCAAAGGGCATTCCTGAACAGGCACGATTCACAATCTCATAGACCTCCTGCCACATCCGACGCGCACGCTCCCCTGGAACCGGGGTAAGGCCATGAGCGAGGATTGAATCATTGCGAGTCCGCAAAAAGGGTTCAAGGTGCTGATAGTATGAAGCCGCTCCTGCAAGGCCGAGATCTTCAAGGAGCATGAATTTAGAACGTAATCCGATACGGATCACTCCTTTATTATCTGCTCTTCTGGCATAGGTTGCAATATCTTTTTTGTCTCTCAGAATCTTTCGCAGGTCCGTAAAATGAATCTTCCCTTCAATATCGTCAATGCCCCAGCTCATCAGGAGAACCTGGGAGAGAAGCTCCACAACCCGGTACAGGCGGGCAAGGGCATCATCGTACCGTTCACCCTCTATTCTCCGCTTGGCATTATTGAGCAGATCAACCAGAATGTACAGATACTTCTTCTGCCGTGCACGGTTCTGGTCCTTTCTTGGCATATCTGAGTCCTCCAGTTCTTCGAGATTGAGCAGTATCTGAAGATACTCACGATTCTGTGGGATTGAAGGGTTCAGGTCAGGTGCATGCTCAAGATATCTGAATGCCGCCTGGTAATTGAGTTTGTCCCAGTAGTAGTATGCCGAAAAAATTCCATAATAAGCGTCACGGTCAGCAACAGCCGTTATCCCCTTCAGATGCTCCAGTGCTGCTCCAAAATGACTCCCGTTAAAGAGATCAACCGCCTGATGAAACATCAGATGGTCATATGCTGCATACAGGGTCATCTCTCTGAGATGTTCAGTCCCTGAAACAATCTTTCCCGCTTCCTTCCTTCCGGTCACGTATGATACCAGGCTTCTGGTCAGAAAGGAAGTGATGGCGGCAGCCATTGTCATCTCTCTGGTCCCTGAACTGGCATCTATCACGATCTCAAACTCCTGGAAAAGGACGCTCACCCCATAAATAATCTCAAAGCACCTGGGGAAATTTGTAGGATTATCAATAAGGCAGATCTCATCTGGTGGTGGGGGCATTTTGGTTATATCTTCATACATCCGCTTTATGGCCGGTATTAACTCCCTGCTTTCAGAAGAGCAGAAGAAGATGATATGCTCAGGTTTATAGGAACTTATTGCATAACTACAGGATTTTGCCAGTCTTTCTTCAGCATCGGCTGGATCATTCCCAATTCCGGTTCCCACCGTCATGAGCAGGTACATCTGATCCATGTAGCACCGGCCCGCGTTTCATTCTTCCGATATACCACGGGGAGCCCTTCCCGGATTCATTCACCCGGATTAGTGAGAACCTCATAAAAACCGATAAAGAATGCAAACAACGATGCTGCCATACCTAAAAAGCTGATCAACTGCCAGAGTCCATCGTGATCTGCCACCCTGTCAACAATACTCATGAAAAATCCTGCAATCCAGCAGAGCATACAGAGATCAAAGATCAAAATTACCCGCAGTCGTGGGCTCCCGGTTGCTGAGTACCAGAAGAGTGATCCTGCCATCAGGATGATTCCGATGATGATAAGTGCCGCCTGGGTACCCTGATCAAGTAGTATCAAACCTATCCCCTCCTCTTTCTCTTTATGTTGAAAATAACAGCACTCATGAATATTAACTCTCCTAAGTGATTCTTTTCAAAAATCCGAGGAGGGGTGCTGTATCAAAATCAGGGATGAGCCTGGATTGCATCCCAGGTTGTAGTAATAAGAGCTCCAGTACCAAGTAGAACCGCAATAAATCCAAAAACAGACCCGATTCCAAAAGGAATCAGAAGAAGAATCTGGAGCAGAATAAACCCAATAACAAAGGAGAGAGTTAAAGAAAGAGTCTTTCCTGTCTTTTGCGCAATCAACGATCCAAGTGCTGCACCTGAATAGAGTTCTGCCGTAATCAGGGCCAGGAGCAGACCAAGAGCGATTATGACCGCTATGGGAATTCCTATGATCGTTACAAGGAGAATAGCACCGACTATGCCTGCAATTATTATTCCAGCAAGCCCGATAACCAGGGAGATGAGGGGCTTTTTCTCAATCGCATTGACAACAGAAGTAAATGGGCCAGGAATCAGTTTTGTAAGCACGACTCCGAAGATTAGCATCCCGATTGCACAGAGTATCTTTACCACAACCAGGATGCCTGCAATGATAGAACCTACCTGAGAGAGGTCAAATGAAGGGCCTGATCCTCCTTCATCCCCTTCTGCAATGAGATTTCCCTCAACATCCCCCCGGGCTGTGTACCCTGATGAACTGACGATAGCATCTCCGGTGACATGGCTATTTTCTCCAAGGTCCACGGTACCCCCAGATATTACCAGATTGGATGTTTTCCCATCCATTGCTATCGTTCCACCGGCTGCGAGCACTTTACCGGTTACATCGCCGGTGATCCTGATATCCCCCCCTGCTGCAATGATATCAGCCCCGATTGGTGCATTGATTTCAAGTTGACCACCGGCTGCAATAAGGTTCCCTTCAATCGGCGCGTTTACCGTCAGAGCCCCTCCTGCAAACGTCAGACTCTTCACGGGTGCATTAACGGTCAGGACTCCAGCCGAAACCAGGAGGTCGTCGTATACCGGCTCATCTATACTCAGGTTTTCACCCTCTCTGATATCAAATGCCTGCACAGGAATCATCAGAAAGACGAGCAGAATACATCCTGCAATCAGTGGTATCAGTCTCATATCTTGTACCTCACTGTGAACATAGGAGGTTGGTACGGATAAATCTTGATAACCTGATACCCGTGCATTCAGAGGTATTCAAGTACGGTCCCAACGCCGGTCTCATCGAGAGTGAGCATTTCCCCAAACATCGTTCTGGCCAGTTGACCGGTACAATGACAGGGGTGGAGCTCCTGTGGTTGTATCTCATTTAAATAGCAGGTGATCTGGCTGATGGTGTCAGGTGAAGACTGGTACAGATGAAACCCCCCGATGACATCACGGATCTTCTTCACTCCGGTGACTGCTATGGCCCGCTCAATGACAGAACAGATTCCTGCATGAGCACAGCCGGTCAGGATGACAAGGCCCTCAGCAGTCAAAAGGACAAGGGCGGAATCATCCGGGACTATGTCAGGCACCGGCCCGTCCGGGGTATACAGGATCCCTTTCTGCTGACGTTGATCAAAGGGAAATAAGGAGGGGATCTCACCCAGAAAAATTATATTATCAGATAAAGCAATCGGTTTTGTTGTTCCGGTGACATCCCCAAATGAGCTGAGCCGATCCGGGCTTATCAGCATTCCTACTTCAGGAATGTCGTGTGTGGTTCTGGACCAGTATGCAGCAGGATGGGCAACAAATCTGAGCCTGGGGATGGAGCGGCCAAAGGTTGCATATCGGGCAATTCGCTCCAGAAGCGGGATGACTCCCCAGGTATGGTCTGAATGACCGTGAGAGAACACGATGGTATCAGCACTGAGGGGGTCTATCCCCATGATATCAGCGTTACGCAAAAGGATATCTGAGTACCCGCAGTCAAAGAGGATGCGGGTATCACCATCTTCGATCCACGCTGCAAAGGCTGGTTCAGCCAGATAATAGGCATCAATGAGTGTTGTGTTCTCTACCAGGATAGTGATCTTCATCCGCTCGTCTCCGTTAGTGGAGTTCTATCCAGAGACGGATAGATGTATCCAAATGATCCTGATAGATAGATGATTATACCAATCAGAAGATAATTATCTATCCTTATCACTGGTTAACGGGTATCAAATCCTGTAATATTCTTCGTGGATATCATGCCTATCACTCCCTATCATCTCGGACCGGTTCTGCTTCTGAGCATTTCCGGAATGCGGATATCTGTTCCGATGTTTGCTATCGGGAGTGTGGCACCTGATATCGGCGCTCTGTACTGCCTGTTTGCCGGTTGTCCGCTTCATGGATGGCATCATACCATTGCGGCAGGAATAATATTGTCACTGATTATCACCGGTATACCGGCGTTTTTACTTTATCTCATTTTTCAAACAGGATTTCAGATCAGGATCACGGCAGGGTTACATGATTGTATGCCTGTCTTCTTAAGTTTGGCATCTGGCTGGATTCTTCATGTACTTCTGGATGCGGTATTCTATCCTGAAATAAATCTGTTTTATCCAATCCCTAGAAATCCGCTCTATAACCTGGTCTCTCCTCTCTTGATAATGGCCGGATGTGTGGGGGCCGGGGTAGCCGGCCTGGCAGTACACTCCTTGCGGTTGATTACAGATGGAAAAGATAGGGCAGGGTAAGGAGTGCCACCATCATCACCAGCATCAGACTGGTTATAGCCCCTACGATACGTGATGAAAACCGTTCAAGGCCCCTGCGTGCAAGAAGACGCTCCGTTCCTTCCCTGAAGATAAGTCCGCCATCCAGAGGAAGCATTGGCAGCGCATTGAAGAGTCCTGCAGCAAGATTGATAAATCCTGACCAGAAGAGCAGATGAATGACCTGCCAGTAGTACGGGAACGGGGCTGTATAGTATCCGATATCAGCAATTTCGAACCCAAGAATCCGCAGCTGCTGTCCTTCAATGCCTGGAATAAATGGCAGAGACAGCAGAATCAAGAATCCTGATGGTGAAAACATTTTTTGTACGGTCTGAATTACTGCCGGGCCATTATAATAAAAGACTCCCATGAATCCCGATGGTCTGAGGCCGAGATCCTCAGGCCAGGCTGATAGGTTGAGGGTATGCCTGGATAGATTCCCTCCTTCAGACTCCAGACCGAGGATCACATGGTCACCTGGCTGGGTTGTATTAAGCAGGGCACTTACCTCGGTACTGGTTCGTACCGGGGTATCATTGATACTTCTGATGATGGACGGAAATGGAATGTCTGCCGCTGCTGCCGGATAGTCTTTGTATAATCCGACAACGATCGGCTCTTCACTGGGAACAGCCCACCCTATCATCGTCACCATCAGGGCAAAGCAGAGAACCCCTATGACAAGGTTGTTCATGATTCCTGCTCCATACATTCGCATTCTCTGCCAGGATCCGGATTTATTCACCTCCTCTTCATCAGGTTCTACAAAAGCACCGATAGGTATGACGAGCAGGAGAATTCCCATCGATTTGACCTTGATCTTCTCGACCCGGCAGAGGATGGCATGGCCAAATTCATGAACCAGGAGGGTGAAGAAGAAAGCAAACCAGACTGCTACGGTAGATGGAACAAATTCGTTCAGCCCGGGTATCAGAAACAGGTTTTGTGGTTTATTGATAGCCGTAGGTTCAGGTTTAATTGCTACGGTAAGGTTGACCGAGAGGATGATCAGGGTTACCATCAGGATTGAGACGATGATCACCATGACAACGCCGATGGTTCCATATATCCTTAGTCCGCGTGAGTACCGTCTAAACCAGTCAAAGAATGCAACATTATCTGTTTTAAGGCCAAGGATCGGACCGTAAAACTGGATGTGACTGGGAAAGAGGTTATGCGTTTTGATATATCCTGAAATAAGGATATAGAGGGCAAGACAGAAGAGAAGAATGAGTACCCAGTCCATAATATGAGTATACATGGCATGGGAGTCCTGATAAATATGGCACTGCAGATCAGGTGGTGTTACCTATCTACAGAAGGGTTTTTTGTGCAGACTGATTCATGAGGTTTTTTACGGTGGCCCAGCTGATTCGTGCAATCGCTGGTGGGCGTCCATGGACCCGGATATATTCTTTCAGAAACGAGATTGTAACTGGATCAGCAGGATATCCACTTCCGATTACGCCATACTCCTGTTCCATCTCTTTTACGAGGCTGTCCCTGATTACTTTGGCAACAATGGAAGCTGCTGAAACTGCAGGGCAGGTCTGATCGGCTCTGTGTCGAGCAGTAATTTTACAGGGCTTTCCAATATACGAACCAACGGTCCGGGCATATCGCTCCTCATTAACATCACAGGCATCAAGATATGCCTCCTCACATCCCAGTTCTCTTACGACATCGGCATGAGCCCGTGCAGTCAGTTCATTCATGGTCATCTCCTGTCTGAGACGATCAATATCTCCTGCAGTTCTGATTGCAACAGTATAGGGAAATTTCTCCCTGATTATCCTGGCCAGGATCTCCCGTCTGGATGGGCTAAGTTTTTTTGAGTCCATCACACCGAGATCTGCAAGTTCCTGCAGAGAATTGCATCCTACTGCAGCAACGACCATCGGCCCGAGAACTGGTCCTTTCCCTGCCTCATCCACGCCACATATCATCCTGATATTATGTGTCAAAAGAACTTATCAAGAGACTTGACGTGCTGATTGATATCTTCTGACTCATATATTTCTCCGCGGATATTTTTTTCTTCAATGTTCCATAAAAAAACAGGAGAGGATATCCGGTATAACACCATGATGGATAGAAATATTTAATTGAAGAGTTAGCAATCAGATCAGTATGCACGGTTCCCCCACCCTCATCTATATCTTTCTGATTCTCCTTTCTTTCCCTGTATGCTCATTGGCTGCTCCTGACGATCGATCTGCCTTTGGCGATCCACTTTCCGGGACCGGATTGGTGCAGGAGAACCGTTCATATGTCGTGCTGGTCACCTCAACAACTGGGGGGAGTATTCATCCAGATGGAGCGATTACGGTTCCTGCGGGGTCTGATCTGGACCTGAACTGCACTCCTTCACCCGGATCAGTCCTTGCCCAGGTGATGATTGACGGACGGGATGAAGGTCCATCTCAAATAGTTCATCTTTCCTCGATATCAGGAGATCGTACAGTTCACGGGGTTTTTGTACCTGATGGAAATGGTGGCCCGGGCCCCTCATCAATAGCCCCTGCAATGGCAATTCCAGTGTCTATTCCTCATGATACTCCTTCGATATCTGCGGCTTCTCAGATCCCAGCCCCTCTCATCCGGTCAGAAGGAGCACTGATTGCACAAAGCAGCACACTTCGAACCATTACGGTGGGGCCTTCTGGTTCTGATTATCTCCATATCAGTGATGCTGTCGCAAATGCCTCATCCGGAGATACTATCCTTATCATGAATGGTACGTATCATGAGATGGTCACCATCGACAAGCCCCTTTCTCTCATTGGGGAGGAAGGAGGTTCTGCCCGACCGGTAATCATCCCTGATCGTAACCGTACTGCGGTGAATGTGACTGCTGATCATGTTCTCCTCAAAAATCTGACGGTGTCAGGGGATCCGGATCATTTCAGATTGTCGGACGGAGTCAGTGCCTATCAGATTTCAAATCTTTCGGTTGATCAATGTGTTCTGACTGGTTTTGATACAGGATTGAGTCTGAATCAGGTCACAGATGTGTCAATCACGAACAGTACTCTCAAAGAAAACAGGCAGGGAGTTGATATGGCAGGTATCAGGAATAGCACAATTGCCGGTTCGTATGTTGGTGCGAATAATATCGGCGTAATAGGTGCTCAGGTAGCCGGTCTCTCATTTGTTGGGAATCATATCAGCAAAAATGAGATGAACGGTGTTGCGTTTCTTGATGGCATCAGTAATTCACGTCTCTCTGAAAATTTGATAACCGGTAACAATTACCTCTTTCCTGATAACTCAACCGGCTGGATGAACACCGGAATCTATCTCGAATATGCTTCAGATGTCTCCCTGATCGGCAATTCCCTCACTGATAACGGGGGATGTGCCTTGCGTCTTGATGGAGGCATCCTGATTACGCTGAGCAATAACACCCTGACCAACAACTATGCCGGGTTTCTTATGACCGGCGTTGTGGTAGATCCGGGGAACCGGATTGACACCTCTAACACGATAGATGGCTTACCTCTACTCTATTATGAGGGAGTATCAGATCAGAGCATTGAAAGGGTGACCCCGGCAACCCTGTACCTGCAGGACTGCACGAATATGACCGTTCGGGATCTCTCAATGGATTCCCGAAACGGGTACGGCATCGTGGCAAAAGGGGTCCGTGGTCTGACCATTGCCAATTGTTCAGTCTCACAAAACCTGAATCAGAATCTTCTGCTTGCCAATGTATCAGATGTATCAGTAACAGGCTGTGAGATCAGCACCGGCAAACTGTATGGGATAGGGATTTTCGAAGCTGAACGAGTGACGGTCACTGGAAATTCTGTTCATGGAAACCTGATCGGACTCTCGCTCCGTGGAGAGACCAGGCAGGTGAATATAACTGCAAATTCATTTATCCAAAATCAGGAAGGGATAGTGCTCCAGGAAGTGTATGGTGACTCGCTTTCTGCTGAGATTAATGAGAATTCTATTCGTGATGGTCATATCGGGCTTAAAGGGCAGGATTCGAGAAATATCAGTCTTCACAATACCCTCTTCCTGAACCTGAGCTCAGGGATTATCCTGGAAGGATGTTCAGGAATGGCTATGGAGAAGAACGCGGTAGAAGCATCAATGTATGGGATTGTCCTTCTGCCATATCAGGAGATTGAGGGATCTGATTCAGAGACTATATGCTCTGTTAATACGATAACCCGGAGCAGTATTATTGCAGGGATAGATCCTATCACCCTTGCTGCTGATGGTGTGTATGAAAATACGATTAACCTGAATAATTTTATCAGAAAAACTGCCTCGCAGACTGTTGAGCCAACCTCTCCAGAGATCACCAGCACCGCGTGGGGCGGTATGAATCTGGATGCAGCGTATGCACAGCGGCCTGATACCCGGATTTCTGAAGCATCTAACCTGTGGAACACACCTGATAAGGTTAAGTACTGGTATGGGAACGAGACCTTTTCCGGGTATCTGGGAAACCATTGGGGAGACTATAATGGAACAGAGATCGGAAAGTCCGGGGTTGGAGAGCCTGCATGGCAGATAAATCCTGTGAACAATGATACCTACCCGCTCATAGGGACAGAAGATCGGTACATCGTGTTAAATGGCAGATATCCGCTTGCTCTTCTTCCCGGCTGGAACTTTGTCTCCACGCCGGGTGTTCTGGCACCTGGCAATAACACAGCGAGTATCTTTGCAGAAGTGGATACAGCCGGTCACAGCATGTATGCCTTTAACAACTCAACCTGGGTTCCAGTACGTGCCGGTGATCCGATTCTGCCACTTCATGGGTACTGGATATATGCAGCAGGCACTATCGGTGTCCCTCTAATTTTTGATCCGGCAACGATTCCTCTTCCTGCTCATCTTACCGTAGGGTGGAATGCAATCGGCCACCCCGCTCTACAGCCCGCTCCCGCCCAGGATGTTCTCAGTTCCCTGGACTCTGCCTGGTCATATGTTATCAGATATAATGCACTACGGCAACAGTATGAGGATCCGATTATTCGAGGAAGTAATGATACTGAGCTGATGACTCCATCGCAGGGATACTGGATCTATATGACACAGGAATGGGATCTCCAGCCGGTTACCGGGTAATTCCCCGTTTTTTTTAAAAAAGGAAAGAGTTAGAACGCATCAACAAGGTTTTTAAGGCCTACTTTTCCAAGTTTGAGTGCCACCTTTGGGTTAGCGGCCATGATGCTTTTTATCAGAGAGAGGGTGTTAAACTCAGCGAGGTCCATCTTGGCAACTGAGTGAAGGATAACATTCAGGTCTTCATCGGTCAGTTTAACAAATGCCTCTTTTATCTGATAATTCCGCTCTATTGCTTTGCCAAGGTACGATGCCCGCCAGTCCTTATCATATGGCATTAGTGCCTTTTTACTGACATCGCCATGAGCGAGGGCATCGATACCGACATCTGCAGCAGTTTTCCCGGTATACAGAGCTGCGTATATTCCTCCCCCGGTAAGGGGATCTGATACCCGGGCTGCATCTCCGACGATCATCAGTCCGTCAGCAACTGTGCACTCAAGTGGACGACATATTGAGACGCCACCAACGATAAGTTCTATCGTCTTCCCCTCAGGGAAGTGGGTTCTTACAAATTTGTTCAGATAATCTATCGGTCGTGCACCGGGCTTTGTCCGGTCTCCGCCGATCCCGATCCCCACATTCGCAGTCTTTTCTCCTTTGGGGAATATCCAGACATATCCGCTGGGTGCTAATTCATTTCCTGTATAAAACTCAGTAGCATGGGGATCAATATCAATCCCGGTCATCAGATACTGGGCACAGGTCTCCATCTCCCTGAGGGGAACGGTAGTATTGACACCGCACCATCGTGCGAATTTAGACTCTACTCCATCTGCAGCGATAGTAAGCCCGGCTTTTACCTCAGTTACCGTGCCGTTATGCTCGAGAAGTGCTCCCTTCACCACTCCATTCTCCATGACTGGGGAGATTGCACGAGTCTTGACCATAACGTCGGCACCTGCACCGGCAGCCTGCCATACCATCTCGCGGTCAAAGATCTTGCGGTGGAGCACATACCCAACTTCAGAGCCAGCTTTTTCAGGGTTCAGTTCCATGGAGAAACCGTCCGGTGAAATAACATGGGCACGCTCTATCTCGGCTGCGACCCATGCGTCATCCGGTTTCATAAATTGACGCAGTAGTTCTTTCCCGATTCCTTCAGCGCATCTCACTGGAGCGCCGGGTGCAGGACGTTTCTCAACCATGAGGACTGACAACCCTTTTTCAGCTGCAGTCTTCGCTGCCCATGCCCCTCCCGGACCTCCTCCGACTACCAGCAGATCATACGCGCTCTTCATTTCCTGACCTCCAGGGCCCCAAGGGGGCATGCTCTGGCGCAAATACCGCAGGATATACAGGTTCCTGCGTCCACCTCCAGGTAGGCATCAATCAACTCAAGGGAGCCTTCCGGGCAGACTGAGACGCAGCAGCCGCAATAGGCACAGATATCCCGACGAACCTCGATCATCCGTATATGGTGAGCTCGAGGATTGTTTAACTATTCTGTGTCATAGTTCAGAGATCACACGATATCATGGGGATACCCCTGATCCATGACGATGTTTTGAAATGGTGCGCAAACATGATGGTCCGGTTGCAGCCCCTGGCTAATCCTCATCATCTTTCTCGAAAAGTCAACACGAAATTGTGTCT
>DATMXW010000059.1:0-15337 GCA_035561295.1 Methanospirillum sp.
GTAATCAGATATCGAGTTCTTTTTTTAACTGAGCAATCCTGTCTCTGAGCATGATTGCATCTTCAAAATTGAGTGATTGTGCAGCCGTCTTCATCTGCGATTCGAGATCGATAATGAATGCAGGAATTGAAGACTTTGGAACGGGTTTATCTTCTGTGAGAGATATTTCCTGCTCACGGATCGGTTTTCTTATCGTTTTTGGGGTTATCCCGTGTGTTTCATTATATTCAATCTGGAGCCTTCTCCTCCGGTCAGTCTCCTCCATTGCACTCTGCATCGAGCCGGTGATCCTATCCGCATATAGCACCACGTGAGCATCTGCATTTCGGGCAGCTCTGCCGATGATCTGAATAAGACTTCTGGCATCCCTGAGAAAGCCTTCTTTATCAGCATCAAGGATTCCAATAAACCCAACTTCCGGGATGTCAAGCCCCTCACGGAGAAGGTTGATACCGACCAGAACGTCGAACTCCCCCTGCCTGAGTAATCTGATGATCTCGGTTCGCTCCAATGTGTCGATATCTGAGTGCAGGTATCGCGTTTTAATATTTCTGGCCGCTAGATAGTCAGTGAGCTCTTCAGCAAGCCGTTTGGTCAGGGTTGTCAGGAGAACTCTGTCTCCTTTCATGATAGTCCTGGTTATCTCCCCCCTGATATCCTCCATCTGTCCACTGATTGGTCTTACCTCAACGATTGGATCAATCAGTCCGGTTGGTCTGATGATCTGTTCAACAATCTGCGCTGAATGCTCTCGTTCATAATCAGATGGAGTAGCAGAGACAAAGACTGCATGATTGAGATACTGTTCAAATTCAGGAAACCGTAGTGGACGGTTATCAAATGCTGATGGAAGCCTGAACCCGTACTCAATGAGAGGGGTTTTCCTGGCCCTGTCTCCGTTGAACATTGCTCTGACCTGGGGGATCATCTGATGGCTTTCATCGATGAAGATCAGAAAATCTTTTGGAAAATAGTCCAGTAGGCAGTATGGTTTTTCCCCTGGTTTTCGTCCATCAAAATGTCGGGAATAGTTCTCTATCCCTTTGCAGGATCCGGTCTCCTGGATCATCTCCAGGTCATATAGCGTTCGCTGTTTCAAACGGTGGGACTCGATCATACCAAGTTTTGGTAGTTGTTCTTCCAGTTCTTCTCTGATAGATCGGACAGATTCCTCTTTCTGTTCTTCAGGGATGATGTAGTGACTGGCCGGATAGATATAGATGTGCCTGAGTTTTTCTACCGGTGTGCCGGTTGCACGGTCAATCTCGGTAACCCGGTCAATATCATCTCCAAAAAGCTCAATTCTGATGATATTGTTATAATAACTTGGTACGAGATCGATCGTCTCTCCCTTGACTCTGAACCGGCCGGGAATGAGTTCAATGTCATTTCTTTCATAAAGATTATCAATGAGTCTGCCGATTATCTCTTTCCTGCCAATTTTCTGACCTACTCCCAGGTCAAACCCCATATTTTTGTAGGTATCAGGTCTTCCCAGACCATAAATGCAGGAGACTGAAGCAACGACGATTACATCAGAACGGCTGAGCAGTGAGGCGGTTGCTGACAGTCGCATCATCTCAATCTTTGGATTGATCTGAGCATCTTTTTCAATATACTGGTCTTTTTTAGGGAGGTATGATTCAGGCTGATAATAATCATAATACGAGACAAAGTACTCCACCCGGTTATTTGGGAAGAATTCTCTGAACTCATAATATAGTTGTGCAGCAAGGGTCTTGTTATGGGCCAGAACCAGGGTGGGAAGATTCAGTTCTGCGATAACATTTGCCATGGTGAAAGTTTTCCCTGACCCGGTGACACCAAGGAGTGTCTGGGCCTGATATCCTTCGGTATATCCCTCTACGATCTTACGAATGGCATCTGGTTGTGATCCGCGGGGCTGATAATCTGAAGTGAGTTGAAATGTGGTCATGCTAATGTCTTTTTCTGTCTGAGCTGACGCTGATAGGTGATTGCAAACCGGTGGGCTTCATCACGTATCTCCTGTACCAGGAGTGAAGCCGGGGATTTTTTTGAGAGAGTGAGAGGAAGAGTTCTTCCTGGAATAAACAGTTCCTCTTCTCGTTTTGCAATCGATATGATCGGAGTAGAGAGTTCTAGTTTTTTCAGTTCATGAACCGCTGCAGATAGTTGTCCCTGGCCTCCGTCAATGATGATGAGATCAGGAAGTAATGCATTCTCCTTTTTCAGGCGACTGTATCGCCGGTGAACCACTTCTGCGATACTTGCAAAATCATCAATCCCTTCAACGGTTTTGATTTTAAATCTGCGGTAATTTTTCTTATCCGGTTTACCATCAGTGAACCGTATCATCGATCCGACCGTTCCGGTCCCTGACAGGTGGGAGATATCAAAGCATTCGATCACTTCAGGGGGGGATGCCAGCCTGAGTATCTCTCCGAGTTCTATCAGTTGCATCTTCCCTCTGAAGAATGAGGCTTCTATGTTCTTCTCAACCAGATCAAGAAGATGTTTTTTTGCTCCCTTCTGGGGAACGGTAATTGCTACCTGGGTCCCTCGCAGACTGGTTAGATAATCCCGCACTGAGTCATCAGCAGGGTTTGGGAGAATGAGTTCGTTCGGAGGTCTGACGGTTGCATAATACTGGATGATAAACTCTTCAAGAAACTCCTCAGTGTCTGGAAACACAAAATCTTCTTTGCTGGTCAGAGTTCCCCGTTCAATGGTAAAGAGGATGAGATATACGGTATCTGATACGATGATATAATTGATGATATGTTCATTAGCCTGCTTTTGCCGCTGGACATATTGGCGCTCTGACAATCGCTCAATGGATGCGATCTGATCCCTGAGGATGAGAGCCTGCTCATACTGCTGTGACCCTGCATATACGTTCATGGCATCCTTGAGATCATGAATCAGATCCTGATTTTTTCCCTTCAGAAGAAGGTCCGCATTCTTAACCTGGTATTGATATTCTGGTTCAGAAACCAAACCCTGACAGGGAGCCGAGCAGGTGCCGAGATGATATCTCAAACATGCCCGCTTTGTCATCTTCCGACAGGTGCGGAGATGAAAGGTCTGTTTAATAAATGAGAGTACCTGATCCCGCTCAGCTGCCGAGACAAAAGGGCCATACAGGGCACCCCCCTTTTTTCCACCACGATACCGGGCGATGCCTATCCTCGGAAATGGATCATCGCTGATCTGAATGAAGGCGTAACTTTTGGCGTCTTTTAGATCAATGTTGTACTTAGGCTGGTGCTTTTTGATGAGATTATTCTCAAGAATGAGTGCTTCGACTTCAGATGCGGTAACTATGAAATCAAGATCTGCAGCTTCAGTGACAAGTCTGCGGGTTTTTGCATCATGATCAGTCTTCTGAAAGTAACTTGAAACACGTTTCTTCAGGTTTTTGGCCTTTCCAATATAGATGATCATCCCGGTATTATCTTTGAACAGATAACATCCCGGATCTTCTGGGAGTGATGAGAGGATGATCATGACTGGTTACTGCTGACGCTGATTCAGATGCTTTTCCTCTTTTTTCCCGCTTTCGAAGTCTTAAGGGTCTTTGGGGTTTGAGATTCAGCAAGCAATTTTCGAAGAAACATCCCGGTGTAACTCCGCGAATCCGCTGCAATCTCTTCAGGTGTTCCAATGGAAATTATCTCTCCTCCGGCATCTCCTCCTTCCGGGCCGAGGTCGATGATATGATCTGCAGATTTGATGACATCCAGATTATGCTCAATCACAATGACCGTATTTCCTTTTGCTACCAGACCATCAAGGACGGTAATGAGTTTTCTGACATCATGAAAATGAAGGCCGGTTGTTGGCTCATCAAGCAGGTACACTGTTTTCCCGGTGGCTCTCTTTGATAATTCCCTGGTCAGTTTTATCCGCTGTGCTTCTCCTCCCGAGAGGGTTGTTGCACTCTGGCCAAGTTTGATGTATCCCAGGCCTACATCCAGGAGAGTCTGTAATTTATTTCTGATTTTAGGAATTGGACTGAAGATATCCATTGCTTCTTCAACACTCATACTCAGAGCATCGGCAATGGATTTCCCCTTGTACTTTACCTCAAGAGTTTCCCGGTTGTACCTGGTCCCTTTACACTCCTCGCATTCAATGTATACATCTGGTAGGAAGTTCATCTCAATTTTGATCAGTCCGTCACCCTGGCAGGCTTCGCACCGTCCTCCCTTGACGTTGAATGAGAATCGTCCGGCCTTATATCCTCTCATCTTTGCTTCTTTGGTCTCTGCAAAGAGGAACCGGATCTCGTCAAAAACCTTGGTATATGTTGCCGGATTTGATCGGGGAGTGCGTCCAATGGGAGACTGATCGATGACGATAACCTTGTCTACTTCTTCATCAAAGATGAGTTCGTCATGTGCCCCTACTTCATGGCGTGAGTTATAAACTGCCTTCTGGAGAGCCGGATACAGGGTATCATAGATCAACGATGATTTTCCAGACCCTGAAACACCGGTGATAAGGGTCAGGGTACCCATCGGGATTTGTGCTGTGATCCCTTTGAGGTTATTTGCCCTGCATCCCGTAATGGTGATGAACCGTGTTCCTGTTCTTCTCTGTAATGGAGCTTCTATCTGCATTCTCCCTGATAAGTATGCACCGGTAAGGGAATCCGCATTGGCCTCGATATCAGCGGGTTTACCCTCCGCAATTACCAGACCACCGTGAAGTCCGGCACCTGGTCCCATATCTATCACCCAGTCTGCTGCACGGATCGTGTCTTCGTCATGTTCCACTACGATCAGGGTATTGCCGAGATCCCGAAGCTGACAGAGGGTCTCTATCAATCGGTTGTTATCTCGTTGGTGAAGCCCGATTGATGGTTCATCCAGGACGTACAGCACTCCCATAAGGTTTGCCCCAATCTGGGTTGCCAAGCGGATTCGTTGTGCTTCTCCTCCTGAAAGACTGCCTGCAGTACGAGACAGGGTCAGGTATCCAAGACCGACACGTTCAAGAAAAAGGAGACGGGATTGTATCTCTTTAAGTACCTGGGTCGCGATCTCAGTCTCTTTCTGGCTCAGATTCAGGGTCTCAAAGAACTGAATACATGCACTGATAGAGAGATCCGTGACGTCAACGATCGATCGACCTGATATCAGTACAGAAAGGACTGTTTCTTTGAGGCGTTTTCCGTGGCAGATTGGGCACTCGGTAATACGCATGAACTTCTCGAGTTCGCGCTTGCGATACTCAGACTCAGTCTGCTTATAGAGTCGGTCAGCCTGCGGAAGAAGTCCTTCCCATGTTCCCTTGTGTGCCCAGGTTCCCTGACCCTGCTTATAGCTCATCTGAAATGCGATCTGCTCATTTGACCCATACATCAGTACATCATACTGCTTTGGGGTCAGATCCTTCATCGGAGTAGTTACATCAAATCCGAAATGGTCAGCGACTGTTCCGACCAGTTGAGAGCGGTATCCGTCCAGGAAGTTTCGATAGGTGGCAATAGCTCCTTCTGCAATGGATTTTCCCTTATCCGGAATGATCAGTTCTGGATCAAAATCCATCCTGATACCAAGTCCTTTACACTCAGGGCAGGCCCCAAAGGGACTGTTAAACGAGAACATTCGTGGTTGCAGTTCCTCAAAGGTAATTCCACACTGAGGGCAGGCCATATTTGCAGAGTAGAGATGATCTTCATTATCCTCGCTGGTTGCGATAACAAGGCCATCAGATCTGGAGACTGCCTGTTCACATGCCTCAACAATACGAGAGTGATCGGTAGATTCGATCCGGTCGATAACCAGATCGATGTTATGCATTCGGTACCGTTCCAGGGTGATCTCATCATCAGTCCTGAGGATCTCTCCATTCACTCTCACCCTGGCAAAGCCCTCTTTATTCAGGTCTTTGAAGAGCTGCTGATAGGTCCCTTTCTTCTTTCTGACAAGGGGGGCAAGGATGGTGACCATCCCTGACATCTCCTCTCCTATACGATCTGCAATTTTTTCCGGAGACTGCGCGATAATTGGCTGGTGGTGGTCTGGACAGAATGGCACACCAATTCGTGCATAGAGAAGTCTGAGGTAGTCATAAATCTCGGTTACCGTTCCGACGGTCGATCTAGGATTTTTACTGGTGGATTTCTGCTCAATTGAGATCGCGGGTGAAAGTCCTTCGATGCTGTCAACATCTGGTTTATTCATCAGGCCGAGAAACTGTCTGGCATAGGAGGAGAGTGATTCTACATATCGGCGCTGGCCTTCAGCATAAATGGTATCAAATGCGAGAGTGGATTTACCTGAACCCGAAAGACCGGTGATGACTACAAATTCATCACGAGGGATAGTTACCGTGATATTTTTTAAATTGTGCTCTCTGGCACCTTTGACAATGATACTTTTCATCTGCAGAAGGAGTCTTGGTGCTGGTTGGTAATCAGGTTACGGGAGGGACACTGATCCTGTACAGGACCTCATCGGTTTTTTATTATGAACGATTGAAGGAGAAGAGAAATGGGTTGTTAATCACGGTTCCTCTTCATTATTTCCTTTTTTAACTCTGAAAACTCTTCCTTGGTAATATGCCCTCGTTCATAGATAAGGATCAGATTATCTATCTCCTTCAGTCGGCTTTCTAGACTGTCGTTCTTCTGAGGGATCTGTTTCTGCCCTGATGGTTTTTGTTCAGCCATGTTCGGGGTGATAAGCAAAAGGAAAATTCCTCCTGCAAGGACCATCCATGCAAGCGGAATTGAGAATCCAGCGCTCTTCATCATCTCAGAAACGATAGGATCCTGTGCCCCTCCCATCGATCCTGTCAGGCCGCCTCCTAATGCCATCCCAATAATATACCCAATCCGTGTTCCGTTGAGGATATCGTAGGCAACCAGAACTCCGGCGATCCCCCCGGTCAGATATAAAAAGATATATCGACGGGTGTACACGAGATATCCTGATGCCAGAGCGGTGATAATATAGAGGACTCCTGTTCCGGTCTGTCCGTTCATATAGTGAATCTGCCCAATGATTGGGAATTCAATAAGTGTAGAGAGTCCACCCAAAAAAAGACCCGCTGCTCCAAGATAGCCGGTTATCAGTGCAAGTGCAGTCATTGCAGACCCTGCTACATCGCCAAGACTCTGTGTGTTACCTGACATCTTATTCTCTAGTGGAATGGGTAGTTTAGAATATTTATTGTTCTCTGGGGAATTTATATGTCTTACTGAACGCAAATGGTGATACTACTCTATGCAGACGATCTATGTTCTCGGTCATCGTCAGCCTGATACTGACAGTATTGCAAGCGCAACCGCATATGCAGATCTTCTCAGTCGCACCCGCGACGGAAATTTTATTGCGGGCAGGTGCGGAGAGATCAATGCTGAAACCAGGTTTGTTCTGTCAGAAGCCGGGCTTGCTGACCCATTACTCATCGAGAGTGTTGAGCCGGTTGTTGGAGATATTCCCTTTCTTTATGCCCAACAGGCACCTCATGATATGGCCTCAATCGATGTCGCGTCGCTTATGGATGAGCATGATGTGAGGAACATTCCAATTGTTGATGAGCAGGGAATTCTCCTCGGACTGGTGAGTGAACATGGGCTTGCCCGGGCCTATGTCTCTCCCCATGCAAGTCTTCCACTCAGGGTGGGACCTATCAGTACAGCAACCCTTTCCCGTATATTGATCGCTGACGTGGTTCACCAGGCGCACGAGTTCCTCGATGGTCAGGTTTCCATCGTTATTGATGCCCTCCATGTTTCTCTTTCTCAGCTGGGTTCTGAAGATGTTGCCATTGTAGGAGACAATGAACCGGCACAACTGGCACTTGTCTTTGCAGGGATAGGTGCTCTTATCATTGCAGAAGGAGCACCAGTCGGGGAACGGGTGAGAGAGGCTGCGAGATCCAGATCCGTGACTCTCATCAGAACTGATCTTGATGCCTTCAGTGTCGGGAGGATGATTCATCTCTCCCATCCGGCATCGGCGATTATGGCCAGGGATGTCGAGATTGTTCATATGGAGGATTCATTAACCGCAGCAACCAGGGTTGTTACCAACTCACCATACCGAACCGCCTGTGTGGTTGATGAGGAGGGCAGACTGCTCGGGATGATCTCCCGAAATACATTCCTTGAGGAGATCCATAAGTCAGTGATCCTGGTTGATCACAATGAGTTTGCGCAGGCTGTTGAAGGGATAGAGACTGCAGAAGTGCTTGAGATCATTGATCATCACCGGCTTGGCACTATTTCGACACTCCGCCCTATCCAGTTCAGAAATGAACCCGTAGGCTCCACCTCCACCATCATCACGTTTCGATATCAGGAAGAAGGAGTAGTTCCCTCAAAAGAGATAGCAACCTTGCTCCTTGCTGGTATCCTGTCTGATACATTAGTCCTGAAGATGTCTACGACGACCGCACGGGATCGCGAAGCCGTTGAATACCTGGCTCCTCTTGCAGAGAAAGATCCTCAGATCTTTGGAAGTACTCTTATCCAGAAAGGTATGGACCTGGATGGCATTCCGATAGATGATCTTCTTTCCAGTGATGTGAAAGAGTATAATCTGTATGATAGAAAGGTGGTTATTGCGCAGGTGATGATGGCTTCTGATGCCTACTCACATGCACACGAGTCTGCCATACAGGATGCATTAACCAGATTACGTCAGAAGACCGGGGCTGATCTGTACATTACTCTCTTCACCGATGTGATTGGTCAGGTGAGTTATCTCTTTGCCTGCGGAGACAGTGGTCTGCTTAATCGGCTTAGCTATGCAGAGCAGCCGGTTGTTCTTCCTCAGGTCATGTCCAGGAAGAAAGATTTCTTCCCGGTGTTTGGTCAGAAGCTCAGGGCAGCATTGATGTAAGTTCGGCTTTATCAGTGTTTGACTGAAATCTGGTTACTTTTCCGTTTTCTGAAATATTTTTGCTGAGGTGACCAGTCCTTTGGCAAACCTGCCGGAGAAATAGGCGTGTGTATAGGATCCCATGCTGTTATTCTCAAAGATCCCATCTTTTCCGTTACAAATTCCTTTTCCACGACTCAAAGATACTGCATATCTGGCATCCCGGTCTGTGTCCAGACGTGAATAGTGAAACTCATGTCCCCTGATCTCTGTTCCCTGATGGGCAAAAGAAGGTCCCCCTTTGCAGGTTCCGATGGTGTAACCAAGGGCCTGAAACCTACGTTCCATATAGGCCTCAACGGGGAGGAGACCTACCCATCGCGATGCATCTTTCCCATTCAGGCCCTGACCGAGGTACATTAATCCTCCACATTCGGCATACATCGGGAGTCCCTTCTCACCGGCTTTCCTGATCTGTCTGCGTGCAGATCCCATTTCCAAGGGCTGTCCATATAATTCCGGGTAGCCTCCCCCGAAGTATAGAAGATCAACGTCGGGCAGATCATCGGTCATTGGGCTGAAGAACACCAGTTCTGATCCCTCTGTTCTTAATCTATCCAGATTGTCCTGGTAGTAGAAACAGAATGCCGGATCATGGGCAATACCGACACGGACTTGAGGTTCTTTCTTTTCAGGTTGTTCAGATGGAAGGGGAAGTGGTGGTGAGTTTTGTGCAATCGTCAGAATCCTGTCAATATCACAAGAATTCTCCATAATGGTATGAAGAATCTCCGGGATATCATCCTCCCCGGCCATCTTCAGACCCAGGTGCCGGCTCCCAATCATGAGTGATTCTGTAGTGGGAACAAATCCTAGTTGTTCGACAGTTCTGCCTACCTTCAGAAGGGATGTGTGCCGTTCACTTCCTACCTTGTTCAGAATGACTCCGGCAAGGTTTACCTGCTTGTCATAGTTTTTGAACCCGTCGGTTATTGCGTGTACACTTCCTGACATCCCCTTTACTGGAATGACAAGGATCACCGGTGCATCGAGAATCCGTGCGACATGCGCTGTGCTCCCAGTCGTTATCCCGTCTATCCCGTCAAACATTCCCATTACTCCTTCGATGATGGCGATGTCTGCACCAGCGGACGCCCTGTGAAATGTATCGCGAACTCCGCTCTCCTCCATCATGACCGGATCAAGATTCCGGGATATTCGGCTACATATCCGGGTGTGATGACTGGGGTCAATAAAATCCGGACCAACCTTAAAGGGCTGGACATTTAACCCCCTTTTTACCAACGCAGCCATCAGGCCTCGTGCTACTGTAGTTTTACCACAGTCGCTGGATATCCCGGCAATAACTACTCTGGGAATCTGTACTGCATTGTCATCCTGGTTTTGCATCATCAGAAGAAGTCAGAAAGGGTCGTCCGGGTGGGATCTACATCAGACCAGCTCCAGCCGATTGGTTCAAGTATCCGTGATAGTGGTTGCTTAATTGTCTTATCCAGCATCAGCTCCCGGTCAACAATAAAGTCAGATGGAACCTGATCGCCATATTCAAAGCAGATCACATCAGTTTTTGGGTATGTTGTGCCTGATACTGACTTGATATACAGTCTTTTGGGTTTACTCCCCTTCCCGAAATTCATCCCGAGGTGCTCATTTGCATATTTAGCCCCTCGGATCTGGGCATCATCGATGCCATAATCATCCAGTCCCTTTCCGATACCTCCTGGAATGCCGATCTCATCAAAGGGGAAATCTCCGTTTCGATATTTACTAATTATTGCTCCGAGATATTTTTTCAGGTCAGGGAGATCAGCACCAGCCAGAATTCTGTTCATAACCTCTTTCATCACCTCCCGGGTAAGCAATGGAGAATCTGAACGTTTTGCCTCAAATCCAACCATGTCGATCTCATCAACATCCTTCCCTTCTTTCCAGATCAGATTTCCTGCATATCGTTTCTTTTTTCCGCCCTGGAAGAATCTGCGATACACTTTTTCGAATTTTATTGAGAAGTAATGATGGTCTGCCTGGAGGATATCCCTGGCAAATGTATCATAACTGGCATTCAGTTCTCCTTCTATTCCCCTTGCTATCTCGATAGTCTGCGTAAGTTCCCCGGCTGGAAGTTGAACCATACACGAATCAGTATCTCCGTATATGACTGAGTATCCCTTAGCCTGGATGATCGAACGGGTATGTTCGATGATTGCTCTGCCAACTGCTGTGACTGCAGAACCAATCTCCCGGTCATAAAGTCTGAATCGTGAATATCCTGATACCCCGTAGTACGTGTTCATGATTACTTTGATGACATTCTGCTGAATATCATAAAGTTTATACTCGGGAGATCCGAATGGAAAGGTATTGCGTGTCTTCTTTTTATCATCCCGTTCGGTAAGGAGTTCACTGATGATACTCCGGGTAAGTCCGTCTGGTTTAGATCTGAATCTGATTCCATTTGGTGCAATCAGATCCCCCTGGGGATCTTTAGTTTCAGGAGATGCATTGATAGTCATCATTGCCATGGGGTAGAGTGACTTCAAATCCAGTACAACCACATTCTCCCGAAGGCCCGAACTTGGTTCAAAGACGGTAGCTCCCTCAAATTCATCACCTGCGGCAAACCCTTTTGATGGAAGAACATAATGCCCGAATGCTTTCCTTAAAATGTAGATATCAATTACATTCGATGAGTTCAGGGTACGGTCAAGCGGGCAGCCGACATATCGTGCAATCTCCTGATAAAACTCGATGATATTGTTCTTCTGGTTTATTTTGACACAGAGCTCCACATCTTTGAAGTTGTACTCAACCAGTTGAGCAGGTTTTTCTTTCCAGAACAAGCTGGTCATTCCTGGTGAATAATGGAATGCCTTAACATCTCCCACTTCCTTTTCCCCGACGGCATCAAGACGATATGAATCGAGTTTTGAGGTCTGCATCTTTTTATATGCTGCCAGCAGATCAAAATCAACTCTCCCCCTGATAGAACTCCTATCCGAAAACCCGGTTAATCGTGCCAGACTATCAGGAGGGAGATTCTGGTATTTGATACGACCGTGGATGAAGGGAAGATCAAAATCGGTAAAATTCCATCCGGTGAGGATGTCAGGGTTTTTCTCTTTGATGTATGCGATAAAACCGGAAAGAAGTTCTCGTTCTGTTGAGAAAATTCGTATTGTATGGCCCTTAGTATTAAAGCACCCGTTCTCTAACGGACCTGGAGATGAGAAGGTGGCAGGGATGATAGTTTTTTGTTCATTTTGAAGGATGAAAGTTATATATTCATTGTCAAAGGAGTCCCAGGCCGTGATACAGATAACTGCATCACGCTCGGGATTTGGCAATCCACCTTTATCATCCTGACATTCGATATCGAGTATGCAGTACCTGGATGGTGCTTTCACATCTGCAGGAACGACCTTCTCAAAAGGGATGGTGGTAATGCCTACAGGCAGGCTGACCCCTGCAGTTATTCCCTGGTCGATGAGGTATCGGGTAGCGAATGGGATATCGGCTTCATAATGTTTGTATTCAGTCCTGACATCCCTGACATCGGTTGGTTTTTGCGTATACAGCCTGATGACCCGCTCACCATATATTGATACAAATGATCCCGGATCCATCCTGGTCACCTGTGGAGGAGGAATGCGATCTGCCTGGCTCTCAGATACATACAGGTATGGCTGAAATCCGGTTACCACAATTTCCTGGGCAGACCCTTCTGGTGTTCTTCCATAAATATGGATCAGGGGCCCATCAACCCCATTGGAATATTCAACCTGATTGATTCCAAGAAGCGTTTCGGTACCCGGACTAGTGCCGGACCCCGCACCTGTATTTGCCGGTTCAGAGATAATTGATGATTGCACGCCTATAATCCTCCTTTATCGACTAATGTACAGAGTTCTGATACATAAGATCCCGCCTCCTCCATCTTTTTCTGTTCCCAGGAATCAAGATCCCACTCCTGGATTGCACAGATACCGTTCCTTCCAATCATCGCTGGAACTCCAAGGGAACATTTAGAAAGACCGTATTCTCCATCAAGTATGCAGGAACAAGGGGTTACTTCTCTGGAGTCGGTCAGAACTTTTCGTACCAGTTCTGATATATGCCATGCAGGACCGAACTCTGTGGCACCTTTTCCTTTGATAATCTCCATACTCGCACCCTTAAGTTGGTTCAGAATCTCCTCCCTGTCCGATACCAGAACATTGTCTTCCAGTTGGGAGAAGACCGGGATTTGGTGTTCTCCGTGCTCCCCAAGGATGACTCCCTCACCTGATATTCCCTGCTTCCTGAGTGCATATATGAACCTGGCACTATCGAGTTGTCCTCCAAATCCGATGATCTTCTCTCGGGATATCCCGGTCTGGCGATGGAGATACCAGGTAATGATATCCATTGGATTGGTTACGGCGATGAGAACGCCCTGAAAATCGTGCAGAAATTCGGCACAGTCTTTAGCGGCAGGAAGATTTGTTTTGAGAAGATCAGCGCGTGTTTTGATAGAGGGATTTCGGGGGAGTCCTGCTGTACAGATAACTATGTCACAGTCACAAATATCTTCATTATCTGTTGAAATATCGATATTTAGTCCGGTATGGGCAATATCAAGACGCTGTGCCTGGAGGAGTTCGGTGTTGTGATCAGCGAGCACAATTCGGTGAACCAGTCCCCGTGCATTGAGGAGATGGGCCACCGCCCCACCAATTCTTCCAGCGCCAAATATTGCGAGGCTTGTCATGCCATACTCGTAGGTCTGGCGAATACATAACTAATATCATATCGATCTCTCTGGTAATGATTCATCTGCAGAATGGTCCGGTTACCATCGCCGGTGTGCCAATGCACAATCACCTCATTCTCGCTGCCGGGGTGCTCGGTACCTGTGGGTCTTCTCTTGCGCGTATCCTTCGTGAAGGAGCAGGTGCAGTGGTTACTAAATCAATTGGACCTGAACCTCGTCAAGGACACGCTGGTCCCTGCCTGGTTGTTTTGGAGGACGGGGTGCTCAATGCAATGGGTCTGCCAAATCCGTCTCATGAATTTACAGATGAGTTGGATCTCTTATCAGGAGAGCCCGTGATAGTGAGCATATTTGGAGGTAATCCTGATGAGTTTGCTGAAGTTGCCAGATGGTTCTCAGATAAGGTAACCGCGTTTGAGCTGAATGTCAGCTGCCCGCATGCTGCAGGATATGGTGCGCAGATTGGTACTAATCCAGACCTCGTTGAGGCATGCACGGCTGCAGTAAAAAAGGTCGGACGTCCGGTGTGGGTGAAACTGACCCCCAATGTAACTGATATTAATCAGATAGGCATTGCTGCCACTAAAGGGGGTGCGGATGCATTGGTTGCCATCAATACAGTTCGTGCGATGAGAATCTCAACCGGGATGAGGCGACCGGTTCTTGGGAATCGGTATGGAGGACTTTCAGGAAATGCGATATTCCCAATCGCACTTCGGTGTGTGTATGAATTATATGAGACCTGCGATATCCCGATCATTGGATGCGGGGGGGTTTCTTCAGCTGAGCATGTGATAGAGATGATGATGGCCGGTGCCTCTGCGGTGGAGATTGGGAGTGCGGTGATTGAGAGTTCAGCAATATTTTCCCAAATTACTGCTGAATTGTATGCGTCTGATGGGGTATCTCCTGAAGAGATCGTGGGGTGCGCCCATGTATGATAAGTTGCCGCTGCCGGTGAAGATTACGTCAGTGCGGAATGACTCTGCTTCAGTCAGAACGATCTTCTTCGATCACCGCTTTGATGGACGCCCAGGGCAGTTTGTGATGGTCTGGATTCCTGGAATCGATGAGATTCCCATGGCACTCTCTGAACCGAATGCAATTACTGTTCAGATGATCGGAGATGGAACCAGAATTCTTGGGGGGATGCAACCAGGAGAGAAGATTGGAATTCGCGGTCCGTTTGGGAATGGGTTCACGCCGGTCGGTCGTGTCATGGCCATTGCCGGCGGGGTTGGTACAGCTCCGCTGCTTCCCCTTGCGCGTTCAGTGCCTGATGTGGTGTTTCTTCAGGGCTCCCGGTCAAAAGATGATCTCCTCTTTCCTGATATTCTGTCTTCAGTATGCACGCTCCATGTAGCTACTGATGATGGAACTCTGGGATATCATGGATATGTTGCCGGACTGCTTGGGACATTTGACCTTTCTGAATTTGACAGTATCTGCGTCTGTGGTCCTGATCCTATGATGAAAGCCGTTCTAGATATTCTGGTTGAGAAGGATGCAGTATCCCGGAGTCAGTTCAGTCTTCACCGGTACATGAAATGTGGGGTTGGTTTATGTGGTTCATGTTGTATGGACCCTGAGGGCCTGTGTGTGTGCAGGGATGGGCCAGTTTTTTCTGGGGATCGCCTTCTTAATCAGGAAGTCTGGGGTCATCACCGGGATGGTACCGGCCAGAAACAGTAAAAAAAATCAGGTTCTGATGTCAAACGGGCTGTATACCAATATTTCTGTTTATTGG
>DATMXW010000060.1:0-26075 GCA_035561295.1 Methanospirillum sp.
AAATAGAATATTCTGGACACAATAGCATGTCCTCAAATACTGATCACAACACATCTCAATTCAGGAGATAGATACAATATATGGATCCATCCCACATCCAGGATGTCAGTATCGTTGCTGGTATTCTTACCATATCAACCTCACGTTCAGGAAAAGAGGATAAAAGCGGAGTTATCATCCAAGACCTCCTCAGAGAAGCCGGGATACCTGTTGAATACACCGCAATAATTCCTGATCAGATCACTCAGATCAGATCAGGTCTTATCAAGGCACTCGAAACCTGCTCCTGTGTTATTTTGACTGGAGGAACAGGGATTACTCATGATGACTGTACTATTGAAGCAGTTGCTCCGCTCTTTGAGAAGACCCTTGATGGCTTTGGGGAACTTTTCAGGATGAAAAGTTTTGCTGAAGTTGGTACCCGGGTGATCCTCTCCCGTGCGGCAGCTGGATTAATTGGAAAAAAAGTAGTCTTCTGCATTCCTGGTTCAACTAATGCAGCAACACTGGCAACCCGGGATATCATCATCCCTGAGGTGAGACATATTCTCACCCATGCCAACCGCTAATCAATCTCTCTTTTATCTATTTACCGTCAGCAAGGCAACCCGCTCAAGTACTAGATCCACTACTCGTTCCCGACCCACGACACAGATCTCTAAATCCGTTATTCCAAAAAATTCGATAAGACGTTCTTCTTTTTGAGGGCTGATAATTTCCCAGTCTTCATCACCATTCTCCTCCATGAGACTAGTGAGATCATCATAGGCCTCTGCGTGGTCTGGAACAATACTGAGGTAGCATTCATTGATCCCTTCATGAATTCCGAAGGATCCAATCAGACCTGTTTGCCTTGTTCCGGCAGCATAGAGCAGCGATTCAACTTCAAGGCTCCGGGAAATACCCTCACCTGATAAGAATGACCGTTCAGCATGCCAAAGTGCTGATGTGACATGTCGTCGCCCTGCCATCGCCTCGCGATTAAAACAGATGATTGAACACTGATACTTCTTTCCGACTCTTCTGAGTTCCTTCAGAAACCCCGGGATATCTAAAACCTCAAACCTGACCTGACAAATGATCCGCTCACCTTCAGGCTGGTAATCGCTCTTCTCCATCATGTAAAATCACTAATTGACCACTGCCCTTTCCGAACTGGAACCTCATCCTCTTTCTGTAGCTCCTGGTCAGGGAGTCCCTCCTCTCTGGAAAGGGCCTGCAGTACTTTTTCTGCACGCTTAGATCCGATTATAGAGGCAAGGTTGAGATGATCTGCTTTCAGAATATCATTGACGGAAGAGATACCCTGTGCTCTCATCTTTTCAGCCAATTTCTCTCCAATCCCGGGCAGCCCGGTGAGTTCATCGTCCCTGAATGGATTAGGTTCACCAGATCCGTCTGTATCCTGTTTCTGGCTCTCTCCTCCAGTACCTGCAAGGAGTTCCCTGGCGAGATGTTTACCAAGGATTCGGGTCAATGTTGCAAGGTCCGTCTCCCTGATCTCTGCCGGAGAGGTAATCCCGGCATTAAAGAGTCGTCTGGCCCTGACTCGCCCGATATTCTTCAGTCTGACAAGCGGGAGCAGTTCCTCCTTCACTCCATGCTGGACTCGGGTGCCTATCCTGCTGATCTCATGCCTCAGTTCGGGAAGTTCCATCCCGATCAACCGGTCAGCAGCGTGGAGCAACCACTTTCCCGAATCAACGATATTGTAGATATCTCCGGCCCCGATACTATATCGCTCCTCGATCCTGGCCTCAGATGCCTCATCTGCCCAGTCTGCGAGGACCAGGGCAGTCTTGAGCCCGGCAAGCCAGATGTTTTCTCCTTCAGGATCATAAGGAAGCGGAACCATGAGATCCTCACCGTTCTTGTAGAGAAATGATTTGAGGTACTGGGTATCTGCTGCCTTTAAGAAGAGCCGGGGCATATCAGGGCCGGTGCAGATCAGGTGGAGAATTCCGATATCAGTCAGGTCTTCAGCCTTGACCAACGTATCCAGAATCATTCTTGCTCCTTTTGGATTCAGGTATAACTGAGAGACCAGGCTCCCGAGGCGGGTTGCCCGAAGTTCTTCGTCGGTATCATGGACCATTCCTGCCGATATCAGGAATCTGACCGAATCGCCGACAATTCTTGACATGGATCTCGAATTGGGGTGCTGATGAGCGTAAAAAGTCCGCTCCATAAATGCAAGAAGAGAAGTGTAGTCCTTGGCAAAGCCGGTAGCAATCAGAGAGAGGATTTGGGCACAGAGGGCATCCTCATCAGCACACTGGGAGTCTATCTCTTCTGCACCTGCATCGATATAGAACTCAAAGAGTTTTCCGACGGTATTGGTATCCTTGGCGATCAGGACCGACTCACCATATGGATCCAAGTGAGGACGACCGGCACGGCCTGCCATCTGGTGGTACTCCATCACCGGGATTGGTACCATACCAAGGCCTGACGTGAACCGGGTATAATCCCTGATAATAACCCGCCGTGCCGGAAGATTCAGTCCTGCTGCCAGGGTCGGAGTCGCTGAAATAACCTCTATGTATCCCTGTCTGAAACCTTCTTCAATTATTTGGCGTTCCTCTCTCACAAGGCCAGCATGGTGAAATGCGGCACCCCGCTCGACACACTCAGCCAGAAGATTCTCCCCGTCTGAGTCACGGATCCGTCTGAGCCGGGCAGCCATATCTTTTGAGTCAGGAGTTCCGGCCTTGATTGCAGATGCTGCCCGTTTGGCAAAAGCCTCTGCGTTTCTCCGTGACGAGACAAATACCAGGCACTGTCCTCCCTCTTCAATCGTGTCAAGACAGAGATTGAGATCATCGTGCTTGGTGATCCCCCGAACCGGTCTGACGACCTTATCTTCACCGAAATGGATCTTCCCATCAAAAAAGACACCCTGCCTAAGATCGACCGGCCGCCAGCTGCTTGTTACGAGCTCGGCGTTCATCCAGGCGGCAAGCGATTTGGGATTTCCAATGGTTGCCGAAAGTCCGATCACCTGCATCTGCGGGTTTGCATACCGCATCTTGGTGATCACCATCTCAAGGGTCGCTCCCCGGTGCTCTGAGCCGATCAGATGGATCTCATCAAGGACCATCAGGGTTATCGAGGATAGCCAGGGTGCCCTATTTCTGAGCAGGGAGTCAACCTTCTCACTGGTTGCAACGATGATATCATTGCTCCCCAGGTACGCGTCGGTTCGATCAAGATCCCCGGTAGCGACCCCCACTTTTGCACCCCGCCGGGAGAACTCATCATACTTCTCGCTTGCAAGGGCACGGAGCGGGACCACATAGAGGCATCTTCCCCTCTGGGCTATCCTGGCCCACATTGCCATCTCGGCAAGGAGTGTCTTTCCGCTTGCTGTTGGTATCGAGATTAGGAGATTTTTACCATCTATCAGCCCTTTTCTGATACAATCAGCCTGTGGTGGGTAGAGCGTTGTGATCCCTTTCTCATGACAACTCCTGATAAGTGGTTCAGGAAGGGAAAGTGATGCTATCTCCATCAGGATCCCGTGCCTCTGGTTTGGATGAAGGGATGACTCTTCCTCTTCAATCCTGGATGAACTGAAAAAAGAGAATGAGACATGGAATCTGCTCAGTAGTAGTAACTGATCATATCCTGTTTCATTTCACGCTTCTTCTTGTCAAGGAAGGAGTACATGCTCTCGTGAGGAACTCCGTTAATCAGCATATTGATCGCCTCTTCCGCGACCTTGACCTGGTCGATCATCCCGATGATGGCAACCGTCTTGCCATATACTGAGATCTCTGTACTGGTCAGATCCTCTATCTGGGATCTGGATTTGCCATCCCGACCGATGATCCTCCCTCTGATTCGCTCGAGCCGGCCCCCGGTGTCAGCCACCTCAGAGAGATCAATGACCTCAAGGTAGAGGTCTTCATCTTCAAAGAGGGTGAATGCCCGTTCTGGAGAAAACCCTCTGGCAATGGCCCTGATGATATCAACTGCTTTAAGGAACCCTTCAGCATCTTCTCCATCAACAATAACCAGGCCCTCTTCACTATCAACTCTGATTGTTGTCTTGGTCTTCTCCTCTATCTCGCGTTTGGTCATCCCTTTCTTTCCGATGAGGACTCCGATCCTCTCCCGGGTGATTCGCGTCTCCTGTTGCATATATTATTCCTCGCTCAGTTCTGTCCCGGCTTTCTCCGGGAGATGTGCAATGCCGGTGATATGTCGCATCGCATCGATGGTTGCCATCGTCTCACAGCGGGATGAGAAGAAACGGTTCAATTGTTCCACATCCCGTCTGAGGAAGATGATCGAGTGGGGATGATCCGGGGGAACAGCCTGACCCATATCGATCAGGAATGTCTTCCCTTCGCCCCAGAGAATGTTGTACTCAGAGAGGTCGCCATGGACCAGTTTTGCATCCTGCCAGAGTTTTCGAAGGGCTTCGATCAGTTCCTGGTACGTCTCTTCAGGATGGGGAATGTCGGCGATACGCAGCTGGGGGTAGGCAGCATCTCCATACCCTAAAAACTCCATCACCAGGATGTTCCGGTCAAAAACAAGTGGCTTTGGTACTGCAATTCCGGCTTCAGCCGCCCGCTTCAGGTTTGAGAACTCCTTGCGTGTCCAGGCAAAGATGATATCGCGCCGGTTTTTTCCGATATTTAAAAACCGGCGATCTCCTGCGATATAATCCTGCATCTTCTTAAAGTTGGCAGTCCGGGTCAGATAGATCTTGATCGCAACCCGCTCTTCCTTGCGATCAGCCAGGAAGACATTTGCCTCCTTTCCGGTGGAGATTGATCCCCCGATGGCTGTTATCCATCCCTTATTGACTAGTTTATACAGGGCATACAGGGTGATATCATCAAAGACATCCTCACTGACTTTCATCTCCTCAAGATTCTTGATCCGAATCCGATGAGCATCGACTTTCTTGTCGAAATGACCTTCCTGATGTTCGATGCTCATTTCCGACAATCACCTCTATTTTTGTAGATACTCCCGCACGGGAGCCAGGATCCGGATAAGTGATTCAGTCACGGCATTCTTCAGGTCAGCCGGGTGAATCTCTGCAGCTGCATAGGCCGCTTCTATCTCTTCATAGGATGAGAAACTCCGATTACCCCCAAACTTCTCAGGCCGCTCAATAGATACTGTGTTGATCCTTGGGAAGATATGGTGCATGAGCACCTGAAGGACCGGGTTTTCAGCGATCTCTGGCGGACAGAACGCTTTCTTCATCTTTTTCCTGATCTCTTCTTCAGTGTCGGCAACTGATATATAGTTCCCCTGTGATGAGGACATCTTCTTCCCATCCAGGCCGTTGAGGATCGGCACATGGATACATACCGGAGAGGGGTATCCCTTCCCGGGGAGGTACTCACGCGCCAGCATATGGATCTTTCGCTGATCAATTCCACCCACCGCAGCATCAACACCAAGAATAGCAATATCTGCCATCTGCATGATCGGATAGACCATCTGGGAGACCGTCGGGGTATCCATCTGTCTCCCGACCTCGTCCATACTTCTTTTTGCCCGATTGAGGGTTATCTCCTGGGAGAGCTGATGGACAAGTATCTGATATTCACGGCTGAGCTGCACGTCTGATCCGAGGACGTAGGTGATGTCAGTAAGACCCAGACCCTCAAAACAGCGGCGGTTATAATCAGCTAGTTTTCCTACCTCTTCCATAGTTCCCTTACGGTTCAGGAATGCATGGAGATCTGCAAGAAGAACGATCACTTCAAATCCGGCATCCCGGAGATCGATCAGTTTATTAATCGTGACCAGGTGCCCGAGGTGAATCTCACCGCTTGGTTCGTACCCGGCATAGACTTTCTTTGATGGTCTGGCCAGAAGTGCACGCAGTTCATCATCAGTGACGACCTCTACCGTATTCCGTACGGTGAGGGAGTAAGAATCCATTCACCACAGATTGGTGCTGAAAAGAGTTAATGATTGGTTACCGGCCGGTTCAGATTGCCACAAATCCCAGCGATTCATTGGTCATAGTTATCGATACAGCCGGATCTGCGACATCCCCTGCCATGGCACGTATTGCATCAATATTCTCGATGACAACATCTGCCTCCTGGTGTATAGCCTGGAAGAAGTAGAGATCATTGCCAACGACCGCGATAGACGCCTCGAAAACTCCGTTTTCCCAGAGATCTGACCGGGGCCGGCCAAGGTCCATCACATATTCTTTCAGCTCAGCAGTGCTTTTGATACCAGTGCTTCCCTGAACCAGACCGATTCGTGAGTGGTTCTTCAAGACCTCAATAACCTTCTCACGGGTAGCGTCTTTCTTAAGTTCCATCTGGATGGCATGCATGTGCATCTGGGTTGTCGGGACGATCATTGCCATGGTTACTATCTTGATATGAGGGAGAACCGTGTTCAGATCAGGTCCGTGATGGCTTGGGATAGTCGGGGGATCCAGAACCACAGCATCGATGGGGCCTTTCTTGACAACATGGGGGTCTGCACCACGGCGAACCATCACAGCGCGGACCTGATTGACCCCGAATTCATCATCCATCGCTTTGATGACCCGGCACAGGCCAGTCGTATTACAGGAAACCACCCTGACAAATTGCTTCCCGATGGCGTCCCCATAGTTTGCATGGGCGTTGAATGAAAATCCTGCAAGATCATGCTCCTCTCCCCCCTGCCAGATCGCTTTCTTCCCATACTTCTCATACAGAGGTTTGTTAGCTTCTCCCACTCCTCCGGGTGTTGCATCAACGATAATATCTGCCTTCTGGATCATCTCCTCAACCGATCCCGCAACCGGGATACCAGCCTTCTCAAAGGCTGATTTCTTGGAGAGGTCAGCGATGAAGACCGGGTACCCCCGTTTTACCGCAACAAGAGCCTCAGCGGTGGGTCGTGTCTTGGAGACACCGATAAGTTCCATATCTTTCTGTACAGCTACCGCATCGGCAACACGCTTTCCAATGGTTCCATATCCGTTAATTGCCACCTTGATCATGTATAACTCCCCACCGGACCAGCTTTTCAGCCGGTACAGCCTACGTGAAGTATACAGATCCAAATTATTTCAATGTTTATATTACCAAGGAGATCTAATTACCATACTATTAGGCATTCACCGCCGGTATTCATATGAAGATCATTCATATTCTCGCGTATGGCATTCTCTTCACCGGGATTCTGGTAATTTTTCTTCCTGAGATTGTGAGTCTTATCTCCTCCGGATCACTGATTGGAGGTGCTACGACGCAGCTTGGAGATGCGTTTGCAGTAGCTGGTAATGAGGATCTTGCCTGTATCTGTTATGATACTTCTCTGGGTGCAACCCCGGGAAATTCTGAAATACTCATGAAGAAGGGGGATGTGCTGTATAAGAGTGGCAAACCACTTGAAGCGCTCTCTACTTACACCCAGGGGATAGATCGAAATCCGGATAATGTCGTTGCTATGAAGAAGAAGGCCGATCTGTTGAAATCTCTCGGGCGCGGGACCGAAGCGACTGACGCGTTCTCCAAGATTACAACAATGGTTCCGAAGAATTCTGATGAACAGATGATCGTCGCTTCTGCCGGTATTGAATCAGGCAAGTATAACACGGCACTGGATCAGATCGATATCATGCTCAAAGCAAACCCAAAGAATCCTGATCTCTGGGAGATGCGTGGTGATGCACTGCTGGACTACTCGCAGACCGATACTACTCTCAAGCAGAATCTTCGTGAGGTGACCGGAGGGACAGAGGGTCATATGAAGGATCCTGCGGTGAAAGAGATCCTTGCGAAGAGCTCTACAATAACCGAAGGGGTCCAGAGTTACCGGAACGCAATGATGCTTGATCCCATGAGAACTCCAACGATCAGTACAAAGATATTTGAGAAGACAAAAGGACTCGGGGTCATTGCGGATTCACAAGATGTGATGAGCGAGCTTGAGCAGTGAAGTTCATCATAAGTGTTTACTAATCAGTATAAGGCCATTATTGAATCTCCCTAATAAGGGGTACAACTCCTACTCTTCTGAATGCTTCCCTGATCTGATCATCAGGGTCATCTGGTGATCCAAAGAGATGCGCGAGGCAATGACAGTCTGAAGAGCCAAATCCCCTGATCGAAAGAAGAGGGATCCCCCTTGCCAGCTGACATTCAAGCTGGTTGTGAGTCTTGCCGCAATAGACTCTTACAAGACAGAAGGCCGGGTTTATCAGGAGATGATCAACATGCCATCTCGGCTTTTTGTTCTTTTCTGCCGCAAGGGTGATATGTCGCCTGACCCGGGAAAGTCCTGCTGGTCCGAGCGCAGAGCCCACATACGCATGAAATCCTCCACCAAACCTGACGGTTCCAAGGGATCCGATTGGAATGGCTGTTTCTGTGTTTTTAAAAAGAAGGATGTAGATCCCGGTCTCCATATCAGAGGTACCCTGATTTGATCAGAGTTGCTGCAGCCTTGATGTGTCGGTTTCCCATCTCACGTGCAGGAATCCCATGTCCCGGATAGAGACCGTTCACCTTCAGTTCTGTCAGCCGGTTCAGAGAGGACTCGAGGAGATCTTTACTCCCGTTTGGGAAGTCGTATCTCCCAAACGCCCCGTCAGAAAAGACAGTGTCCCCTGATATGAGATCCTGGCTTTCAGGATCATACAGGCAGATACTCCCTGGTGTGTGCCCGGGTGTGTGTATAACCTCAAATCCCTCGATGAGATCTCCGTCTGCAAGGATTCGGTCTGCAATTATTCCAGGGGCATGTTCACCAAAGTGCATGGAAAGGCTTGGTCCGTCGCTTATGAGCCCTTCTGCATCGGCCTCATGAATACAGACCTGAGCTCCCGTTAATGTAACAATTGAGGGCAGGTATGCGATATGGTCAAAATGGCAGTGAGTCAGGACGATGTATTTGATGGTATTTCGGTGAGCTTCGACCGCCATCGGGGTCACTCCGGCGTCAACGAGGACGGTTCCCCGTGCAACATACGCATTGGCATACATCCCTCTGCCCGGGATGAGCTTGATAGTCATGTGACTATGATATTCCCTCCCGACAACAAGTAGGATATGGTGACACCCCGGGAGTTGAAGGTCAACTCCGACCTTCTCATTGATGCAGCAAAAGCAGAACAGACCGACCCTGATCGCTTATTGCGACAGATACAAGCCGGAAGAGTAGTTATTCCGGCCAATCCGCGTCGCATCAGGGCAGCCTGCGCGATTGGTGAGGGGTGCCGGGTTAAGGTGAATGTGAATGTGGGCACCTCGCAGGATCTCTGTGATATCAGCATGGAGCAGGAGAAAGCCGCTGCTGCCGTGTCTGCCGGTACCCATGCCCTGATGGATCTCTCAACGGGGGGGGATCTCCCGGCAATCAGGAAGATGATCCTCTCCTTTCCAGTTCCGGTTGGGACGGTTCCGGTCTACGAGGCGGTGAGGAGAGCTGGAAATGTTGCTGATCTCGACGCGGATCTGCTCTTCCGGGTTATTCGGGAGCATTGTGAGCAGGGGGTTGATTTTCTAACCCTCCATTGCGGGGTAAACCGCGAGGTTGTCCAGAGCCTGCGCGATGATCCGAGGACGATGGGTGTTGTCTCACGGGGGGGATCATTCCACACTGCCATGATGATCTCACGCGAAGAAGAGAATCCGCTCTGGTCTGAGTATGACTACCTCCTTGAGATCCTCCATGAGTATGACGTAGTAGTCAGCCTTGGTGACGGGATGAGGCCTGGCTGTCATGAAGATGCGATGCGGGAGGCTAAGTCAGTTGAGTACCTGAATCTGGGCCGGCTTGCACGGAGATCACATGAAGCAGGAGTCCAACGGATGATCGAAGGACCTGGTCACATGCCGCTTGATCAGATAGCATACAATGTCAGGATGATCAAAGAGCTGACCGCGATGGCGCCGCTCTACCTTCTTGGACCGCTGGTGACCGACTGTGCCGCCGGATATGACCATATCGCCGGTGCTATTGGAGGTGCAATAGCCTGTCAGAACGGGGCTAACTTCCTCTGTATGGTATCGCCAAGTGAACATCTTGGCCTGCCCAGGACTGAAGATATCATAGAGGGAACCCGGGCCTCAATCCTCGCCGCTCATGTCGGAGATCTTACGCAGGACAATGCAGGCGCCTATGACCGGGAGATCAGCATGGGCATTGCCCGCCGTGATCTTGACTGGGATCGGCAGTTCTCCCATGCTCTCTTCCCTGAACGGGCCCGGGAGATCCATGCCCGTGATGGCAACCAGGAGACCTGCTCGATGTGTGGTGACCTCTGTGCCGTCAAACTGGTGAATGAACTCTTTGGTCAGCATCAGAGGCCGGCACGGTAGTATTCACTCCTTCACTCATTTCTGAATCCTGCTCAGTTCCGTTCAATCGGTTCTATTGATATCACGACAATAGTCGTTATCGCTCCCTGCTCATCACGAACCGGGCTAAAAGTTCTGACAAAGGATCTCTCCTCTTTCATATATCGATCCCGGCACGAGTGTCCGGTGTTCAGTACCCGTTCAATGGATCTGACAAATCGCTCAGTCTCCTCAGGTGTATGGAACTCAGCATACTCTTTCCCGGTATAGTTCACCTCCCCGACTCCCAGTCGCTCTTTATGATGCGAGTTCATGAACAGATATCGGCAATCAGGGTCAACCGTATAGATGGAATCATGGGTTGACTCGACCAGGGTGCGATACTGGGCTTCGAGTTTGCTCAGTGCCTCTTCGAGCCGGTGAGTTTTGGTGATCTCGGTTGAAATGACTGTCACTGCTATTGTCAGTTCTACGATGACATTGATCACCGGGCTCATCGTTCTGATAAACCATCGCCCATTTCGGGTATATTCATCCTGGAGAGGTTGTGAGGTTCTGATGACCTCTCTGACCAGTCCGATAAACCGCTCAGACTCTTCAGGAGTATGGACCTGTTCATACATGAGTCCCTTCTCATCCTGATCCTGGATCCCGAGGCGACACCGGTGATGAGAGTTCATGAACAGGTACCGCCCGTTCCTGTCAACCATGTAGATAGAATCTTCGGTTGATTCCACCAGGGTACGGTAGTTTGTCTCAGACTGAAGCAGGGCCTCCTCTATCCGTTTGCGCATCACTGCCTGCTGGATCATATTTCGGAGTTCAGCAAACTGGACCTTTGGCTCACTCCCTTTTTGGAGATAAAAGTCTGCACCCGAGTTCAGGGCTTCAATGACGATCTCCTCACGGGATCTACCGGTGAAGATGATGAACGGCTTCTCCACTCCCTGCCGCTTGATCGTCTTGAGAAATTCTATCCCATCCATGGATGGCATCTCATAGTCTGAAACGATTGCGTCGTACTTCTTTGCTGAGAGCATCTCGATTGCATCATGTGCTGAAAGGGCGGTATCAACTGTAATATCCCCCCCTTTCTCAAGGAACAATCTGGTTATATCCAGCAGTACCTCCTGATCATCCACCAGCAGTATTGTTATCATCGTTCTCCTGATTCTGCAGTTATTCTGCTCTCCTCAGTATCATACACGGTACCCGCAAGCAGTCTGTACATACCCCGTGGAATATGCATCTCGAATCTGACTCCTTCTCCAGGTTTTCCTGTCTCTCTGATAGTTATTCCGGTTATAGAGAAGATCTCCCTGATAAGGAACAGACCAAGACCGGTATGTTTCCCATATCCTCTGATGAAGATCTTCTCCTTCTCGGTTGCAGGAACTCCCTCACCGTTGTCAGTATAGATGAGGGTGAGCCCGCTCACATCCATCTCTGAGGTCAGAGAGATCCGGCTCACATGGTGCCCGTGTCTGATTGAGTTGTCAATAAAGTTTGAAAAGACCCTGATCAGGAGGGGATCTGCATATACCCAAATCCCTTCCAGATGCATCTCTAAGACTATCTCCCCATTCAATCCAGCCTGGGCAGATGCATCGGTAAATATCTGGGCGATATGCTGCCATACCGGTGCTTTCATACCGACCATCTCATACTCCCGGGTGAAGGCAATAATCTCTTCTATGGCTCTGACTGCTCCGATCTCCTTCTCAATAAACCTGATCAGGTCGGGTTCAACTGTCATATCATGGGATATCTCAAGGTATCCGCCAAGACCGGTCAGGAGGTTGAGGACATCGTGCCTGGTCAGGCTTGAGAGGAGACTCAATTTATTATTTGCCGTTCTGAGCGCCTCCTCCTGACGGTTCCTCAGAATCAGCCTCCACATCCCGCTCATCAGAACCGTCAGTTGCAGTTGATCTGCATTCTCATAGTTCTCTTCCTTATCTGTAACCCCTGCTACTGCAACGACTCGGTTCTGTTCGATGATGGGGATGAGCATTGCCCGCTGAAAGGTGAACGGGTGATCAAGGATACCGGTAAAGACTTGTCTCGTTGCCTGATTGTTATTCAGAATCAGAGGTTCCCTGGTCACCATAACCTGCCTGATCAGAGCCAGATCAGATGCCTGGTATGTCACCCGCTGAATCAGGTGTTCACTTGCAGTCAGATCTGATGAATAAAACGCCTCAACACTGATGTTCTCCTGTTCTTCGTCGATGAATGTGATGAATCCGGTCTTACTCATGGTTAGTCTGGTGGCCTTCTCTGCAGCAAAGGTGGTCACCTCAGTCTCAGGCTCATTGGTCATCTGGTACAGGTTGAGGAGTGCTTCAAGTCGCTCATTATGGGTGGCTAGTTCTGCTTTCTGATGTCGACGCTCGGTAATATCATGAACAGAGACCACCGATTCGCGCCCCTCCGGAAGCAGACCAACACTGAGAGTGACAAACCTTACCTCTCCTCCCCTGCCTTTGATTCTGACCTCATACTGGGAGGGGGTCTCATCTCCATGACGCCGTGCCGTATGGTATGCGAGTGCCATCTCACGGTCACCATCATGGATAAAGTCAAATATTCTTCCGCCTGAATCAGGCTCTCTCTCGATAAAAAATGAGTACTCTCTAAAATGAGAATTTTCCAGAATGATGAATCCGTTCTCATCCAGGATGATCATCGGGACTCCGGAGAATTCAAATATCGCCCGGTATCGCTGAATTAGATCATCTGAAGATCTGATCAAGAGAGAACGGACAACTTCTTTCTCCCTGACCGTGTGCTCATATTTTTTCCTGATATACTGGAACTCTCTCTCTGCCCGGCCCAGATGGGACTCAAGAAGAGATATCGTCTCTTCAGGGAGGTTCTCATGGAGATCCGAGATGATGCCTCGGATCCTTTCGAAAGGCTTCATTACTCCCTTCTCTCTGAGAGTGCCAGCAGGCTGTATGTCTCATTAAACAATTCCCCGGTACAAATGTCAGACATTCCGATCTCTCCATAGCTGAAAAAACCGACAAGGGGGGCACTCCCTGCTTCACTGGCAGCTCGAATCTCATCAGCTACTAACTGCCCGACTGCCTGATGCCGTGCCATGCAGGAGAAGAGAAGCAGAAGATCAGCAGCTTGAATCTCCTCTGAAAAAGCACTAATTTCAGCTATCGCATTATGAATTGTCTCATGGCCTGATGATTGAGAGAATCTGACCCGGGATCCCTCTGGGACACTTCCCGCAAAGATCACGGCTTTGGTTTCTCTGTCTATCGCGAGGGTCGCCCGGATCACTGATGTTCCATCATCGCGAAGGACGATGAGGGGAAACTCAACCGAGAGCCCGGGAATATCATTATCAGTGAGATTGAGGTACTGACTGAAGAAGTCAAGAGCTGGGATGTCATCTATCGTGTACACCCGGTTGCCACATGAACTTGTTATTATCCGTTCTACTCCTACACCCCGCCATCCACTGGTTACCAACCCTGATGCCTTGATGACTGATCCATCAAATACGATGACAGCAACCCCGTCAGAAGAGGAGATACCGTTTGCAAAGACCAATGTCTCTTCAAACATACCGTCATCAGCAGCAACCCCACCGTAAATTCCAGGAGATTTTCTACAACCGGCTTCTATTCCTCTTACAATCTCCTCTCCATTATTAGTAAGGCCGCTGATTAGAATGATAAAGATTGGATCTGTACAGAACTCCTGGCCCCATCTCCCGATACTCTCACCCAGGTCGGTGCAGCTCTTCTCCTCCCGCTCAAAGAGGCGCGTTATGTACCATGCAGGATTGATCTCAATCAGACAGCCGGTTGCTGATAGTTCAGATATCGGGCTCTCTATTCTGGTGCTGAGTATCTCCCCTGCAGTAGTGGACCCGATGAACGGAGTAGATATATGGGACAGTTCACAGGCTAGATCCTCTATACCCAGTGAAGATGAGCAGAACAGAATACCAAGGCTTGGATTCTTCGTACTTGCTCCATTAATGGCTGAGATAATCTCTGTTACCGAGTCACCATAGAGGGGAGTGATCTGCATACAATATCCTGTGTAGCAGATGTTACGTTTCTGATTATCAATATTCCTATACACCAGATATAATTCAACGCTCTTGCACGGCTGTTTTATGGGACGTTCAGGATTCGTATTGCAAGGAGTGCGGCATTTTGTCCATTGTCGAGTCCCACACAGGCTACGGGAACTCCTTTAGGCATCTGGACAATAGAGAGCAGGGCATCAAGACCACCCATCAACTTTCCGGATACCGGCACCCCAATGACCGGCCGCTGAGTCTTTGATGCAACCACCCCAGGCAGGGCTGCTGATAGTCCGGCGATACAGATGAAGATCTTTGCGTCTGACTGCTGAATAAATGAATCAAGTTTTTCAGGATCCCGGTGGGCAGAGATGACCTGGCAGTCATACAGCACCCCTTTCTCATCAAGGACAGAAAAAGCCCGTTCTGCTATCTCATAATCAGATGTTGATCCACAGATGATACTCACTTCGACCATAACGTTCCAAGATATAATCATGCAGAACTCGTATAAGTATAGCTGAATTGTATGGAAGATGAGACTCTCCTGATGCTTCCGGGTCCGGTCCCCCTCCCTGAGCGGGTGCGGGCAGTGATGGCCCGGCAGGCTATCAACCACCGTGGCGCCGAATTTGGCGGTGCCTACGCTGATATCGTCCGTGTTCTGCAGCAGTGTTTTGGGACAAAGAACGACCTTGTGGTCATATCCGGTTCAGGAACTGCCGGGATGGAAGCTGCAGTGTCGAACTTTGGCAAAGGCCGCAAGATGGCCCACCTCATCAACGGAAAATTCGGGGAACGCCTCTGGAAGATAGGCGAACGGTACGGCCAGACCGTGCCGATTACGTCTGACTGGGGAACACCGGTCAATCTTGAGGCACTCAAGGCAGCACTTGAGGATGGGTGCGAGGTTGTTACCATGGTTCACAATGAGACCTCGGCCGGAATTCTCAACCCGGCAGCAGAGGTCGGGAAGATCTGCCAGAAACACGATGCGCTCTTCATCATGGACGGGGTCACCTCTATTGGGGGCGATACTGTGAATGCTGATGAATGGGGAGTTGATGTTGCCATCGTCGGCTCACAGAAGTGTCTTGCCGCTCCTGCCGGTCTTGCCGCAATCTCCGTATCTGCGAAGGCATGGGATCGTGCAGTCAAGAATCCACCATTCTATCTTGATCTTCCGGCATACCAGAAGAATGCAGCAAAAAATCCGATGGAGACTCCGTATACTCCCGCAGTTCCTGTCTTCCTGGCGCTTCGAGAAGCATGTCTGATAATCGAAGAGGAAGGAATAGGGAAGCGGATAGCCCGGCACCATCTGATGGCTGATGCGGTCAGGTCCGCAGTTGCGGCCTGGGGTATTGACATGTTCCCGGTCCTTGATGGGGTTCATCAGTACTCAAACACGGTCACTGCAGCAAAGATTCCACAGGGCTCATCTGATAAAGAGTTCAGGGGCCATGTCAAGAAGTTTGGTATTCAGATCGCGGGTGGTCAGGATCATCTGAAGGATGTCATATTCAGGATCGGCCATATGGGCACTGTATCAGCCCCTGAGCTTCTGGCAACTCTCGCAGCAACTGAGTACGCCATACTCAAGAGTGGGCACAAACCGGTCTCTTCCGGTGTTATGGCAGCTGCTGAGGTTCTGGGATGAAGATTGGAATCGCGGACACCACCTTTGCCAGAGTTAATATGGGCAAGTTCGCGATTGATGAACTAAAAAAACACGGTAGTGTGGTCATCGAGCGGTATACGGTTCCGGGGGTCAAGGATCTCCCGGTTGCCTGTAAGAAGCTCTTTGAAGAGTACCGCTGTGATATCTGCATGGCACTGGGGATGCCTGGCGGGAAGGAGAAGGATCGGATGTGTGCCCATGAGGCGTCCACCGGCCTCATTCAGTGCCAGCTTCTGACAAACCGGCATATTATCGAGGTCTTTGTCCATGAGGATGAGGCTGGAAGTGATGCCGAGCTGGCCTGGCTTGCAGAGCAGCGGGCTCGTGAACATGCGGTGAATGTTATAAAACTGATGAAGCCCGGAACTCTTGAGAGGGAGGCCGGGACCGGTCAGCGGCAGGGGTTTGCTGATGCCGGGGCGGCCCGTCAGTAATCAAAATACTTAGGAGAGATAATGGCGATAAAACTGGGATTTGTAGTGGCAGAGTTTAACCGGGATATTACTTATATGATGGAGATAGAGGCGGCAGAGCATGCGAAATTCCTCGGCGCTGAGGTCACTGAACGTATGTATGTACCTGGTGCATATGACATGCCCCTCGCTATCAAGAAGATGCTCAAAGAGAAGAATGTTGATGCTGTGGTGACCATCGGATGTGTTATTGAAGGAGCAACGCAGCATGATGAGATCGTAGTCCAGCATGCAGCCCGGAAGATTATTGATCTCTCGCTTGAGTTTGACAAACCAGTTGCCCTTGGAATATCCGGTCCCGGAATGACCCGGCTTGAGGCGAATGATCGGATAGATTATGGTAAGCGGGCAGTCGAATCAGCAGTGAAGATGGTCCAACGGTTAGCATGAGGCCCTTATCGAGCAAGCTGGCCGCGATCGCCCCTTCAGCGACGATTGAGATCACGGATAAAGCCCGCAGACTGCAGGCTGCCGGGATCGATGTGATCAGCCTCTCGATAGGCGAGCCTGACTTTCAGACTCCTGCTCATATAACCCAGGCCTGTATCGATGCACTGCACCGCGGGGCTACCCATTATGCACCCGGGAAGGGGATCCCTGAACTGCTCTCAGCGGTTGCAGAGAAGATCGATCATGAGAACGGGTTCCCTTGTTCCCCTGAACAGGTGATTGTAACCTGTGGTGCAAAGGATGCTATCTATGAGGCATGTGAAGCAGTCCTCAGTCAGGGAGATGAGGCGATCATTCTGGATCCCTCATGGGTCAGTTATGAGCCCTGTATCCAGATCTCCGGCGGAATCCCGGTTCATCACCCCCTGAATCCGAAAAATTTCCAGGTCGATGACAGTCTGCTCGAGAAGATTACTGACAAGACGCGGATGATCATTGTAAATACTCCGTCCAATCCGTCTGGTTCGGTTCTGACTCGTGACTCGCTCCGCCTGGTTGCAGACATATGCACAGATCATGATCTTATCGCCCTTTCGGATGAGATCTATGAGAAACTGGTCTATGGGCAGATTCACTTCTCGATGGGCATGTTTCCGGGGATGCCAGATCGGACGATTACCATCAACGGATTTTCCAAGGCCTATGCTATGACCGGCTGGCGTCTTGGATATGCAGTTGCTCCGAAAGAGGTGATTGGGTACATGAACCGCGTTCAGCAGCATACCATCAGCCATCCAACTACTTTTGCGATGTACGGCGGTCTTGCTGCACTTAGAGGACCGCAGCAGTGTATCGAAGATATGCGGGCAGAGTTCGAACGGCGCCGAACCTTTGTTCTGGACTCCCTCATGGCAATGGGGCTCAGTTATGCCCCTGCCGATGGTGCCTTTTATGCATATATCAGGGTGGAGGGTGATGATGTTGCAATTGCAAACCGGTGGCTTGAGGAGGCCCATGTAGCGGTGACTCCGGGTTCAGCCTTCAATACCCCGGGATGGATCCGCCTCAGCTATGCAGCCTCGATGGAGACGCTCGATGAGGCAATGCGGCGAATCAGTTCAGTTATTTAGTTCATTGGCATGAGCATTGCAACATCTTGTGGAGAGAGTACCTCCTCTCCCGGTATCTGCTGCTCAAAGGTGACGTTTCTTGTTACATAGACCCAGTATCCCTCATATGGATAAAGTGGCCGGGTATCATTCTGGATACCGGATCCTCCCCGGAGCACTGGTTCTTCATAGGTCTGGGTGGTCCTGTTGAATCCGATGGCATAGTTCCAGATCTCACCAAGGGAGGCGAGTTGATCCTTTGCCATATAGGGTTCGTATCCGGTCATTCCGATACTATTCCATCCCCCGCTCAGCATCTTCACAAAGGATCCTGACTGATTTTGATCCACCAGAAGGGGAAGCGAGGCAGGAGATCCGGTCCAGACCCAATAAGCGCTGAGAGGATCTATCACTTCTTCTGCATGAACCGATATCCAGGATCCATGATCATATCTGAGCAGCGAGTGACCTGAAACATTACTGAGGGATCCAAAGACTGCTGCACCTGTGTTACTGCCAGATGCGAGCCTGAGTGGTACTGATATATGATTCCAGCCAGGAACGAGTCTCAAATGGTACGAACTCCCTCCGGTTATCCGTTCTATGGCTGCAGAGAGGTTCGCCCGCCCGCCAGTCACAGTCTTTCCTGCAAGGTCAGGGAGTGGATCGATTGTAGATAGAATGACCTGTTTAATTTCAGTCAGGGGGATATCAGGCGCTGCTGATGCCAGGAGTGCAGCCATCCCTGATACCTGCGGGCATGCCATCGAGGTTCCGTTCATGTATCCCCACCTGATATCAGCCACAGTCCCATATCCATCAGAGAGGCTGATATCATCAAGGCTTGCTATACAGAAATCTCCATTAACCACAAACCTGATGAAAAGCCGGCTTTTTCTGAGGTCTGCCGGAATTTTGCATTCGCGTTTCATAAAAGGTGCCAGGATAATGGATCCGGACCCATACTCCAGAGGCTGCCAGGTAAATCCGTCAGATGATCCCTCAATCATAAAACTATAATTGGTTCCGACCATGCTCCACTGGTATGAGATGATTGGTTCAGCGATATCGGCAATTTTCCACGGATTTGAGAGGGTAAGGATGGCCGGAATTCCTGTACTGTTCGCTGATATCCGGTCTACGGTTCCCCTGGCACTGGTAAGGGGAGAGACGGCGGAACTTGTATCAATAGTCCAGTTTCCATGCACTGTCCAGTTTCTGAATGAGTCTAAAGGATCACTCCAGACAGGTGAAGCAAGGTAGGTCATATGTTTTGTACTGTAGATATCAACACCTGGTGCCCCGAGATCAACGCTTTTCGCTCCAAAGTTTGAAAAATCGGCAAGGTGATCAGACGGATCAGTTGCCGCAACCGAGATGATATTGGGCAGGTCATAGGAGTTCGGATAATATGGGCTGACATCATTATCTGACCCGGCATTCCCGGCAGCACAGACAAAGAGTGCATCAGCCTGTTGTATTAGATCATACTCTGCCCGGCTGAAATCAGGGCTGCCATATGAACAGCTCAGGATCTCTGCCCCGTGAGCAGTCGCCCAGAGGATTGCTGCAATCTCATCTGATACTTTCCCTCTTCCAAAGCTGTTCAGGAATCTGACCGGCATAATACGGGTATTCCAGTTCACTCCAACTATTCCAAGGCCGTTGTCACCAACCGCTCCGATGATCCCGGCACAGTGGGTTCCGTGAGAAGCGAGATCCATCGGTTCAGGCTCCCCGGTTATGGCGTCATACCCATAGGTTCCGGTTACCGGGTCAGTCCAGATATTCACCGTGAGGTCAGGATGCAGGTAATCAACCCCTGAGTCCAGAACAGCAACAATAGTATCTCCGCCGGTTGCCCGATCCCATGCCATTGTTGCTTTTATATCAGCCCCGGGCACTCCTGCACTCGCATTCTCATAATATATCTGCCCGTTGTTCACAAGCCCCCACTGGCGCCAGAATTCAGGGTCGTTCGGGAGTCGGTCTGCATCCCGGTAATAGTCAGGTTCTGCATACAGGACGCCAGGTTGCCCCTCATAATAGGTGATTGCATCAGGAACACTCAGCCGGTCAGGGATTGCTATCAGTTGCAGTCCTTCTATCCCCTCTGACGAAAATTCACGTATCACTCTGGATCCCACTGCAGAATGGACCCTTGCCGAGACCGGACTCTGATCAAACCTGACCAGCAGACTTGATGGGGCATACCCTGTTATGGTTTCCCTGATTGCCGGTTCACCAGATGGTATCTGTATATCAGCAATGGCAATCTGGAGAGTTGATCCTATGACGATGATAATCAGGAACCATAGGCCTGTTGTGAATATTTGGTTCAGATGCGTGAGGGCCACCTCTTCTGTTGAGAATAGGCGGGATGATCAGATAAAAAGTGCGCTGCTATGATGATATCTGTGTTATCAGTCATCTACCTTATATTAATCAAGCTCCGGTAATTCTGGCAATTTCTGCATCATGTATCGGATCCTGATTAATACGCTTGAGAAATCTCAATATCATTAATCGGATACCTCTGCATTTAGAGCGGTTTAGGGTATTCTCTGCTGCCTCCTTCTTTTTGTCTTCTCTGAAGGTACACGAAGGTACTTATCTCTTGCAGACTGATCCCATGATATGAAATACCCCTATCTCCTGCTCATCCTGATGATATTATTGGTTTTTAATCCGGTATCAGCAGAGAATACGGGAGCAGTGCAGATAGATGCTGATACTCCCGGAGTATCTGTATTCCTTGACGGGAAGTATATTGGAGATTCTCCCCGAACTCTTGGAGGGTTGACTCCCGGCGATCATCAGATTGCAGCAACCCTGAGCGGGTTTCCGTCCCAGGTCAAAAATGTCACGATAAGTAGTGGAACTGAATCCCTTTTCTTTACCTTTGGAGTCACCATCCCTGATCGTGCTCCTGGTATGATTAAGATATCTGACTGTGTTGGAACTCCTGAATCCGCAGGCCTTCTTGGAACTGCGGTAAATGTGATTCCCCTTAAAGATGGGTCGATGATGGCGTATTATACCGGTCGGGGAAATGGTGTCAGATGTGCGGGTTCTGAGAATGGGACCAGATGGCATGAATATCCTGATGGATGTCTACCGGATCAGCAGGGAGCAGATGGGGATTTAATGATGGTATCAAATCCATGGGTGATACCACTTGATAATGGAGATTATCGTATGTTTTATATGGCACGGAATGATGCCAGTTCTGGTCTCATGAGTGCGTATTCATCTGATGGCCTCATGTTTGAGCCTGAAGGTCAGGTACTGCTGAATAAGGGTGTAGGTGCTCTAGGAGAAGATATTGGGCGGATATCCGTTCCTTCCGGGGTTCGGCTTGATGATGGTACCATTAGAATGTATTATGGACTTGAGGATGGGATCCATAGTGCTACTTCCCCAGATGAAGGGCTGAACTGGAATGAAGAGGACGGGATTCGTATCTCTTCGGCGACTGATCCCTCAGTAGTGGTTCTCAGTGATGGAAAAACAGGTATCTTTTATGTTGATCTCTCGTCAGGATCAAAAGGGCAGAAGGTCTGGTTTACCGTCTCTGATGATGGGACTGATTTTTCTGCGGCAGATCCGATAACCGTTGTTGAGAGTGGTGAACAGGGGGTCTGGATTCTAGAACCTGAAATCCATGTATCCCCTGAAAACAGATGGGATCTCTACTTCAGCCTTATGGGGAGTGCGTCTACTGGCGGAGTTCTGACTGTACCGGTGATGATGAAGACGGTTATTGATCCTGACTGTCTCATAACCAGGATTCGAACCATAGTTCCCTGAACCACTTTTTTAAAGAAATGGACCCGGCGGGATTTGAACCCGCGGCCTTTACGTTGCGAACGTAACGATCTACCCCTGATCTACGAGCCCAAAAAAAGGTTAGAGAATGATCTCGATATCTAACTTCTCTGCCAGTTCCTTATACCGGTTTCTGATAGTAACCTCAGTAACCCCTGCAACTTCAGCGACTTCCCGCTGCGTTCTCCGCTCTCCTCCGAGGATGGAAGAGATGTAAATAGCAGCAGCAGCAACTCCGGTAGGACCGCGCCCGGATGTCAGTTCACGTTCCCCGGCCTGTCTGAGGATCTCAACTGCCCTGCTCTGCACCTCACCTTTCAGCTGCAGTCCTGAACAGAATCTTGGGACATAGTCTATTGGTGAGGTCGGGAGCAGTTTAAGCCCGAGTTCACGGGATATAAACCGGTATGTTCTGCCGATCTCTTTGCGTGACACCCGAGATACTTCTGCTATCTCATCAAGGGTTCGTGGAACACTACACTGTCTACAGGCTGCATAGAGTGCAGCAGCTGCAACACCTTCGATACTTCTTCCTCTGATGAGGTTTTTATCAACTGCATCACGGTATACAACCGCTGCCGTCTCCCGTACGTTTCTTGGCAGACCCAGTGCCGAGGCCATACGGTCAAGTTCAGAGAGTGCAAATGCAAGGTTTCGCTCAGTTGCATTACTGACACGAATACGGCGCTGCCATTTGCGGAGCCGGTAGAGTTGTGCCCGGTTCTTTGAAGAGATTGCACGGCCATAACTGTCACGGTTACGCCAGTCAATCATCGTGGAGAGACCTTTATCGTGGATGGTGAAGGTCATTGGAGCACCAACACGGGAACGCTTCATCCGTTGGTCATGGTCAAAAGCACGCCACTCAGGACCGCGATCAATAAATTCTGCATCAAGAACAAGGCCACACTGCTGGCATACCAGTTCAGCACGTTCATAGTCATGAACCAGCTGGCGGCTTCCACATTCAGGGCACTGAGACTCGGTCTGGTTCTCGACTTTTTTCTGTTTCTCGACGACCTTACCGACGATTCGGTTCTTCAGGGCCTCACGCTCTTTCTGAAGGGTCCGGAGTTTTTCTATTTCTTCTGACATCAGTTCTCTCCCTTTTTTTTATTTTATAAACAGCTTCTCGCCTATGAGCTGCTGATGATTCTGCACGGTGCAGAGCACAGCTGCGTAGGGTGATGCAATACTGCCGAAAATTTCGACTAGTTTTCCTACCGGCTTCCATCGTTTATCCACGACCATTCCATAGAGGCGTGGAAGCTTAGCTGCATCGCATTCAACGATCAGCATACGACGCCCATAGCTGCATTTAACCCGACCTATTGCTCGCACCATATGCTCACCTTAAAAAACTATTTCTCCCCCATCGGAGATCAATTAAGCAACGTATATATGTGTATGTCTGGTGTATTTATAAATTACGTAAATGTTTAAGTGGGTTCGGTATCACTAGTAAAACCGGTTTGTTTTTATGGAAAGAACGGACTCCGTCTCATCCACAGAAAGCCCTGCACCCCGTGCCACTAGTTCACGCGCGTTTGCGGTCATCAGGTCACAGGGGCTATGGGCATCTGAATCGATCACCAGGGTACATCCAGTTGCCTGTGCCACCCTGATCACATGGCCATTTGTCCGGTTATGCCCCCCTCTCGCGGTTATTTCAAGGCATATGCCGAGTTCGGCAGCTGCTTCCGCTTCTCTGGTAGTGATAAGCCCGGGGTGGGCGAGAACATTCACATACTCAGATGTACATGCGGCCAGGTTTGTTCCAGGAGCTACAGGTTCTACTGGTGTCTCACCATGGACAATGACAATATCGGCTCCTTCTTCCCTGGCTCGTTTTGCCATCTGATTTATCTGAGATGGGGGGAGATGGGTGAGTTCGACACCAGTGAGGAGCCTGATCCCGTATAACTCAGCTGAACTGCGGATCTGTTCTATTGCCCTGATAATGGAGCTGATATTACTCAGGTCGGCATGATCGGTAATACCCACGGTCTCATATCCGAGGACCGACATCCTTCTGATCAGTTCAGTGGGGAGAAGTTCACCGTCTGACAGGGTCGTGTGGGTATGGAGATCGTACATAGTTACTTTTTACGCTGGAGAGTTTTCAATACTGATGCGACATTTCTGATAAGTTCTGACTTGAGACCATCATACTCAGCGATGACTCTCCCCTCCTGTTTCCACCACCAGCCTGGGTGTGATTTCTTTTCTCTCTGATACTTCACCCCGCAGGTAGCTAATGCTCGCTCAATCTCCTGCACTCCCGGGGTTGGAACGGCATCCCCGGTCATGACTCTGCGCCCTTCACTTCGCTTCAGTTTCGCATCAAAATAACAGGGATAGAGTATCTTCCCTTTTTCCATTACTCAATCTATGAACTTAATCTATAAACAACCAGCGGGAGAGAAGATACATATGCATCATATCGACGTCTCTATTGAGAAGGATATCTTCTCTGCCAATCATCGGCTTGCTCATGAGAATGCAGCGTATCTGAAAGAACACCGGGTAAGAGCGTTTGATCTCCTTGGAGGTATCGGGTCTGGGAAAACTGCACTTATAGAGCAGCTCGCCCCAAAGCTGGCCTCAAAAGGGTTTAAAAGCGCAGCTATTGCAGGTGATGTATATGGGGACGATGACTTCCTGAGAGTAACTGCCCTAGGTATCCCGGCTGAAAATGTGAACACCGGCAAAGAGTGTCACCTTGATGCACATATGGTGGAACATGCCATTCACCACCTCCCGCTCGATTTGGTTGACATTCTGTTTATCGAGAATGTAGGGAATATGGTCTGTCCGACTGACTTTGAACTTGGTGCAGAAAAGCGGGTTGTAGTCGTCTCTTCAACTGAAGGGGATGATGTGGTCAATAAGCATCCGATGATGTTTCGAGGGTGTTCTATTGCGGTGCTGAACAAAGTTGACCTGGCTGTCGCGGTGGGTGCGGATTTGGATCGGATGGAACGTGATATGCATCGGTATAATCCTGAAATAAAAGTATTCAGGACAAATATGAAGACAGGCGAAGGAGTTGATGCCCTTCTAGATGAGCTCCTTGCGTAAGCAACCATTTATATATCCTTATATTCCAAAGATATAGGACTCTGTGGCGTAATCCGACTCCCACAACCACAACAGCGTCACCAATATTCAAGGGAAGATATCATGCAATGGCAAGGTAGATCGGTTCGAAAGGCAAGCGGTGGGCGATACCACCCGGCATGCGGAAAGAGACGGAGAGAGATCGGATCAGCACCAGCAGAGACCCATGTTGGCGCAGACCGTCGAAAAATTAGCCGTACCTTTGGTGGAAATACGAAGGTGCGGGCACTGAGGTCTGAGTTTGCTGCAGTAAGCAATCAGAAGACTGGTGTAACCAAGATGGTGAAGATTCAGAAGGTGGAGCAGAACACTGCGAATCCGAACTATGTTCGGCGAAATCTGCTTACCAAGGGTGCGGTCATCAGGACTGAACTTGGAACAGCACGGATTGTCAGCCGCCCAGGTCAGCACGGTGTAATAAACGCTGTACTGATTGAATAAAACCTATTCTTTTTCTGGTCAATCGTTTTTCTGATTGTATTATTCTGAATACAGATCATTTCAGATTGATCTTATAGCGCTGGTAACCTGAATTCTTAATGGTTCTGTATTAAGAAGTCAAGCATCTGTATGCCCTTCTGCAGTATGGGGGGAAAAAAGAGTTACTGGGTGACTAATTCTGGAACAAATTCTGTCAACATTGCTGCCCATTCAGGTATAGGCCAGACAAAAATACCTCTGTTGTCTGGAGTAACTGTGGCAAGATATCTGAACTCTTCTGTCTGACTCTGTCTTCCGGTGATATTTACTTGGACATTGAGGAGATTTCCTGATACATATCCTGCTATTGATGGTGCTTCGCCTTTAGCGGGGTCGCCAGGGAAGTAAGAGTAACTTACTGATGGTGGTGTATAGGAGAACTGATCCTGGGTACTTTCATAGCTGTTTGATACTGCAGGAACGGATCCCCCCTCGGATACTCCTCTTGTAAACAGGCCTGGATGGAAGCTGGGAGCCTGAATATCAGGCATAGTCGCCTCAGATGCTCCAGCTACTGGTGCAATTAACTGGAATACAATTAATAATGCAGCCAGAAATGAAATGAAATATTTTCTTTGTGTCATTTTTGTCCCCTCTGTCATTTTACAATCTATTGATTGAATACCATCATTATGCTATTGTATTATATAATAC
>DATMXW010000061.1:0-3213 GCA_035561295.1 Methanospirillum sp.
GTAACAAACTTCATGGATACAAAAGAAGGGAATTCGCCGATGATGATTGAAGGTATTACCGATAAACCATGGGATACCACAATGTTTTTAAATTACCATTATCAGTTCTGAAGTGGATCACAGCCGAAACTTTGTATCAAAAGAAACGATGAACTGATAATGGAATCTGATGACGAAGCATACCCGCATGTCTCCGGGTACGACATCCTTACCATCGAGGGGCATTGTATGCTAAATCTGGATTACATCATGAAGAAAGATCCCTATAACTTCCGCCATATGCAGGATGGAAGTTTTCAGGAGGTTGATAATCTGCTTTATGATCCCTCCTGTAAACCAGAGCCATATCCGGAAGGGTGTCTTCACTTCGTAAATCCATCCTGCATCTCGTGTACCCATTTTGGATGGTGTGAGGCAGACGAAGAATCAGCTGATGACGAGTCAGCGTTTTCTCATCCTGAATAAAACCTTGGTACGAATACAGGGCCACTTTGAGATAAGGAACGTATCACCCGTGTTCATTGGACGAATTCTAATCCCGTGGAATTCGACGGGATTCACATCAATATCACCCGGCTCAAAGATATCTGACCTCGGAGAGGATACGGCTCCTCAGCCGTGGTTTGATTCCCTCAGCATCCACCAGGTCAACCCGTGCATCCGACATTCGGCAGCTAATTTTTTGCGACTCATATTTTCTCAAGGTGATCTACAAAGTTTATTTTACGATTATTACCCAGGAATAAACCCGAATCGGGTGATTTCGGCTTTTTTGTAAAATCTCATTATTCATCGAACACATTTTTTGTGGAACTCATATCACCTGTGACATTTGTTAGGCTACCTTGATATGACATTGAAAACCTCAAATTTGATTCGGATTTTTTGTAGAGGGCTCCCTATTTGTATAGGTTAAGGAATTATTTAGACTTTTCTCAAAATTAAATCGAAAGTCACCTCTTTTTACTGCCGAGAGTCGGTTTGTAGATCACCTTGAGAAAATATGAGTCGCAAAAAATTAGCTGCCGAATGTCGGGTGGAAGGAGCTATCTCTGCTCATGTAAACAGAAAGACTCACGCGAGTAATCTATATATCTAAACCTATCTGTAATAATATTTGGGACTTCAATCTAGCTTAGGCGCTCGAATTTTTTATGGAGTTTTTGCCAAGGTTGGTATGAAGTCAATCTGATGTACAAGCCATTACGATTCAAACCCCATATTTCTTCTTCCCTAATGTGACTTTAGATCATTTTTTGAGGGTTTAGTTAGTGTTACACCTTACCTTAACCGATGACATATGGATTCCCCTCATGAAACGTGAGTACAACCATCACTGATCACCACCTTCATCTTTGATACCACCCATCTCACCTCATCCACGGTTACCCTCAGGTGGTAACGAAGAAGTAAAAACGGGAATATCATACAAACCCCAATAATGTACAGGATCTCAGCGAAAAATGACTTATCTCTCAATATCTGCCTTTCAATGATTGCTCGTGCATAGCTATACACCCATGGTAACGGAATTTCCCCGATAGTTTCCTGAAGCATAACAAAATTTTCCTGATGGACTACTATTCTATTAGATAGGGATTTGGTCTCTGAATATTCCCGATAATTCCCCAGATGGACAGGGAGATAATCAAGATGCCCATATTTCAAAGCAACCCGGATCCAATATTCATAATCCATGCAATAATGCAGTCTCTCATTGAAATAGCCAACTTCATCAATTACCTTTCGTTTCCAGAATGTTGTCGGCTGGCAAATAATGCAGGTTCTAATGAGGTTTTCCAGTGAATAAGGCTCGGTTGGATATCGTCTGATAACCACATCTTGAGTATCAATATTATTCCCTTCACCATACACAAAAACACTGTCCGGGTTTACATTGATAAGGTAATTGACGGCTGCTGACACCGCTCCCGGGGGATAGGTATCATCAGAATTTAAATAAGCAAGAATTTCCCCGGTAGAGAAGCGGATTCCCTTATTTATCGCATCGGTCTGTCCTGTATCAGGTTCAGAAATATACATCAAGTGATCACGATATTTTTCAAGAATCGATATTGTTTGATCTGTGGACCCCCCGTCGAGAACGAAATATTCAATATTTGGATAATCCTGAGTTAACACACTCAATATCGTACGTTCAATAAAGCGTCCCTGATTATATGAGGGGGTAATAATTGAAACTATAGGGAGATCAGTCATAATCTCCTCCCATCCAAAATCATATCTGATTCCCCATGAGGAGGCGTTGATAATAACCGAGATACGCCTCCACCTGCTGCTTGAGAGTAAATCGTGCTAAAACCCGCTTCACCCCTTCATCCCCCATATTTCTCCGTAATGAATCATCATCAATGAGTCGTTTCATTCCTCTGTACAGGCCTTCTGCATCTTCTTCCGGAACCAGAATACCTGTCTTGTCGTGAACAACGATCTCAGGGATACCTCCAACTCCTGTAGCCACTACCGGCAGCCCACATGCCATTGCTTCAATAATTGTAAGTCCAAAAACTTCTGTATGGGTAGCATGTATATAGATATCTGCTGCCTGGTAGTATCGGGCAATATTGTTTTGCTCTCTGATAAATGGGATGAATTCCATTTTCGCAGACCCGAGCAATTCAGGCGGGCCGTCTTCTCCCAGAGCTATAAACCGAATCGGCTGGCATGAGTCCTCGGATAGCATCCAAATCGCCTTTCTCATGGTGTTGAAATCTTTCCAGGGATTATTCCGGATACCATTTGCGGTAAAGAGAATAATCCACTCATTTGGGGAATAACCAAGGGCTTTCCGGATTTCCCCCTTATTTTCCGGGGGATAAAAAATATGAGTGTCTACCCCGTTTGGAATCACCATGCTGGAAATAATAGTAGGCTTTAGTATCGACTGATGTACATTATCCATAAGCCACTGAGAAGGAGTGATGATATGGAATTTTGATTTTTCATAGAGCCCTCTTTTCCTTTCATAATTTGTTGCCGGTGAATCACTCCTTTTTAGTGGTTCAAATATAGAAGGATTTGGGCAGATCTGGCATCCAGTTTTCCACAAATCACAGGAGAATGAATGTGCACAATGACCGGTAAACATCCACATATCATGGAGAGTCAGGATAGTAACAACATCTTTGGATATAATCGGCAGCAAGCGAAGATCAAAATAATACCCGTGAAGATTGTGACAATGAATTAGAT
>DATMXW010000062.1:0-3839 GCA_035561295.1 Methanospirillum sp.
AAAATTCTGGTATGGTATCTCTTTAAGAATTTCAAAATAATCCTCTTGTTTAACGCGTTAATTATTGTATCTGGTTTTAGGATAATTTTATGTGGTAATTCGGATGATCATTGCAAACTCCTTTTTGGTCTTTTCTTTCTCTCTAAATAATAGTGCCTTCATTATGGGATGTGGGGCACATTCCATCAACAACAACTATATTCTCCATTATGTTTATTGCTGATGATATAAAATATGGTGTAGGAGAAAATCATATGACGCCGGTGACCGTGACTCAGAAAACAGTTTTGATAGACGGAGTGGAGATCCACCTTTTTGATCCTATCGATAATACGTCACGATGGATCGGTCAGGAACAGGTGTACAATCTCCTGGTTTCTGCCTGGATGAAACTTCATAAAAATGATCGGATGATGACCCCAGTACTTATCGGGCCTCCGGGATCGGGAAAGACCACCCTTGCACGTGCAGCTGCGAAACAGTTTGATCGCCCCATATACATGATGAACTGTACTTCTGATGTCAGACCTGAAGACCTCCTGATTATGCCAGTTATTTCCTCAAAACAGGAGATACGATACCAGGCCAGCAGTCTTGTCTCAGCCATGATAACCGGATCTACCTGTATTTTAGATGAAGCTAATCGTATGAATGAAAAATCGTGGGCAAGTCTGGCCCCCTTGCTCGATGATCGCAGATATATTGAATCTATTACAGCCGGTGTAAGAATTCATGCAGATCCTGAATTTCGGCTTGTGGCAACGATGAATGATGATTATTCCACATTTACGGTTCCTGAATTTATTGAAAGTCGTTTGAAGCCAGTTCTCCCTGTGGCGTATCCTTCGGCAGATGAACTAGAGAAGATTCTTGCATATAATGTCCCCCATGCAGGAGTTGGCTTGACCTCCGCAATTGTCTCATATCTGACCGAAAAAAAGGAAGACGGATCTTTGGAGGATTATTCTATCAGGGATGCGATTCATATCGCGATACTGGCCCTGAAAGGATCCAAGCATCAGAAAAAAGGGAAATCAGCAGAGGATCGTGTCGGATCTGTCGCACATTATGTCGTTAAGGTCACCCGGGATGCGTCAGCCAACGACTGGATCTAATGGGGGGTGACAGTATGTCTGATGATGGGATTGCCAATCTGACGGTAATTCAGTACCATCCTCACCTGGCAGAATATGCCTGGGAAGTGAGAAGAACTCTCCTCGGGATGGAAGATCGCGATCTGATCATTGCCGTGGATCTCCCCCAGGGTCTTGAGCAGCCGGTTCTGAATGCCGTGAAAAAACTTCCCGAGGTTTCTTTAATCATCGATCCAATAAACCGGGCTATTCCGATCATTCCCTCTTCAGCACCGATAGAGGCGGTCAGATGTTATCTTGATCTCGGTTTGGATCTCGCCTTTCTGGATGCATGTTTTCCGATCTGCTGTGATATGGCTGTCTGGGATAAGTTTCAGGAGATTGTTGCCCGGCGTGGGATTAACTGGGCACTGGACCATGCTGAGGAGAATGGTTTTGATCTGGAAGAAGTGATCGGTATAAAAAAAATTGAGCCGCTGGATCAGGATATCCCCCTCTTTGTGGATATTCCTGAATTACTACCCATCAACAAGGGTTCTGAACCGAAAAATTCTGCATACTTTACGGTGAGGGAAGAGGTCATGGCGATACGGCTGAAAAAACTCCTTAACAGAGAGAAACCAGTTGTATGTGTTTGTGACCAGATACACTCTGCCGGTATTATCTCAGCCCTTTATCAGGATACTAGTGATCGAATTGACACTCTGATCAAATTACCGGTGAGAACTCATACGGTCAGGAGATCCGAGATCCCTCAGATAACCGATGAAATACCATATCACATGTACCTGTATGAAATACATCGAGACAGTCAGATGGCGGTGGATCGTGACTCCTGGAATCGGGAACTTTTCGCTGATACTGGAACTGACGATGATATCGATACAATTCAAAGTATTATCCGGTTTTCTAACCGCATTGCGCTGAGTAGAGGAAGACGTTTTCCTGATCTTTTAAGTCTCCTCCAGGCATCTCACTGCTGTACAGATGAGGATAGTACTGGTCAGCTCCTCCGTGCTGCCCTTGACTATCCATTTGCAGATGAAGACTCTCAGTTCCGGGTTCCTTCCCATACTGATTATAATCTGCGAAGAAATCCGGATCCTATTGATAGTGAGGACCTCACACAGGTCCCCTGGGATGATCTCTCATGGCATCAGAATAATAAAGCGTGCCAGGAGTACAGATCTCGGCGGGAATTTATTTTTATCGAACGTACCCTTCAGTCACAGAGGGAGGAACAGGAGGTGTTTGAGTACTTTTCTAAGCGGTATCACCCCTGTACCCGGGGGGATGTAACTGCGTCCTCCACGTTCCTCTCAGGGATCGGAGAGGGGATAGCCGTACGGGAAACGATTCGGAATGCTTATCGGAAGCAGATATATGTCAGGGATCAGAATCTCGCGGAGAAGGCCAGTTATTTTTTTGATTTTGGAGGGGATCCGGAGAGCAGGACCTGGTTCTTGAAAAAAAACCTGGTTGTCGGGATGGTTGAGATTGAGGATACCCTGTTCCGATTCACTCATGTGATCATATTTAACAAACCGATCAAGGATATGTTTTTGAAAATGGACGAGTTGGATGTTTCCCGTCCTTTTGAATCAGCTCTCAAAATGGCAATTAATCATTCTGAAGAAGTGTTTCTCTTTTCAGACTCGTCTCCGCAGATTCCACCGCATATCAGCAAAGGGAAGAGGATTGATATGATTCCCCTCTCCGCGATTCCAGGAAATATCCTTAAAAAGGTCCATGAATTTCACATCACCGGGAGAAAGAGACGGATAGTTCTTTGATCCGCCTCCCTTTCCATTGTGTGGACCTGATGTCCCTGATTCTGGATGACTAAAAATTGTGGTTTACAGAGCCTATTGTCGGTTATCAAATTCTCTCTTCATTCAATCTACCCGTTTCTCTGAAAGACATGGACATAATCTATAATCATCTCTTTGGGAAATGTGGTCTCATTGGTTGGATTGCCTGGAAAATTCCCGCCAACGGCAACATTGAGGATTATATGGAATCTCTGGTCGAAAGGAGCTGGATACTTTCTGTTTATGGTGCTCCATGAGGTCTGTGTCTGATATAACTCCCCATCTACATACCATCTGAACTCTTCAGATTCCCATTCAAGGGTAAAGGTATGGAAGTCATCTGCGAAGGATCTGTTCAGAAGAGAATATGTTGTTCCTGAATAGGTATTTAGGGGCCATGGTCCCCCATAATGAAGAGTGCCATACACAGTGGCTGGTTCCTGGCCTTTTAGCTCCATGATATCAACCTCACCACTTGCAGCCCATCCTCCATAGGTATTGTCAGTTGGCAGAAGCCAGATAGCAGGCCATAATCCTTTTCCATCCGGGAGTTTGGCGCTGAACTCAAATTTACCGTACTTCCAATCTCCTAGATTCAAGGTTCTTAATCGGGCAGAAGTGAAATCACGTGTTCCTTCTGTGCCTGTGTATGCTTCCTTTCTGGCCTGGATTACCAGAGTCCCATTTCTGATGAAAGAGTTTTCTGAACGGTTTGTATAGTACTGAAGTTCATTATTTCCTCCTCCCCAGGCATTTACTTCATGGTTCCAGTGTGAGAGATTGATTTCGGGTTCACTGAATTCATCAGACCACACGAGTTTCCAGGCGGAATCTCCTCCCGGAGATTGGGACTGCCCTGGACTGATCTGAAAACCTAAGCCCAGAATAATTACTATAATGATGAGGTTTTGTTGCATGGTATTCTGTTCTACTG
>DATMXW010000063.1:0-7278 GCA_035561295.1 Methanospirillum sp.
AATTGTTCCTGACCACTCATATATGGGGAATTGACGGTCAGTAATCAGATGGGGATGATCATTATGAATATTCATTGGGTTTTGCGAAGTGCTATCCTGATAACAATATGTCTGATTCTTGTTTCAGGCAATGTAATGGCAATCCGGCCAACATCAGCTCTTTATGATAAGACAGGTCTTACTACAACTATAGATGCGACCTGTTATGGGACTCTCCTGGTAGAACATGACATGGAGTGGGAGCAGACCAACACCGGAGATGGAAACATTAAAAATAATACCCTTGTTGGTGAAGAAGCAAGGGCTGATCTTACCTACCGTGAGAATACTCTTGCAGTGTCTGGAACATCCAAATACACAAAAGAGTACAGCATGAATGGTGCAAATGTCTCTGATGGGCGTGATAACCTTGGAGTCAGGCACACCATCAACTATCAGGCTGATAAAAGTCAGAACGGTCTCATGCTCTGGGATGAACAGGGCACTATCTCTGCAGCCGGTCGTGCATCAGAGACCCTGAACGGAGGTAAGTGTGTATTTGCAAACAGTGCCGATGATGGGGCAGCTGGATTTGTGGGATATGTAAGTGCAGGAAGTACGATGAATGTTGAAGAGGTTGCAGCAGCAACATCGCTTGGTTCACGGGCCATATCCGGGGATTCCAAGGTCCCGGTCAACCTGAGATACAGCTTCGATGCACAGGGTCTTGATACAGATAGCAAAGATAAACTGGCAACCGGGTCGGCATCGATAAATATGGATACCAGCTTTGAGGTGTACGACAAGACTACCGTTAACTCGAACACAACAACAAAGATACAGGATTACCAGAAGACACAGGCACGTGGACTCTTCGATCTTGCCCAGTCGGTTGGATATACTTCAACCTACTAACCCCTTTTTTTATGACATTTTTAGATACTGATCAAATTTCTGCAAGTATTTCCCTGATTCACCACCAGGATAAAGAACAACGTGTAGTAGGGATGTCAGATCTGGTCAAAATCGGGAAACCTGCTCTGCCTGCCCTCAAAAAACTCCTCACAGATCCTGACTGGAGAGTCAGATACCGCGGAGCTGAGGCCTTGGGACTCATTAATGAGGAGGAGACTCTTTCTGATCTCATCTCTATCTGCACGGATCCCCGGGATCATGTCAGGTATATGGCAGCAAAATCCCTTGGACTCATGGGTTCCGTTCAGGCCCTTCCGGCTCTTACCTCGCTCCTGACCGATGAACACTCATACACCAGAGGAATAGCAGCTGAAGGGATAGCAAAAATCTCAGGTCCAGAGAGTTATCCAATATTAAGAGAAGCCTTAAGCAGAGAAGCGGATTCAGGAGTCAGGGATCGGATTTATACCTGTCTGAAAGAAAAGAAGAGAGAAAATATCTGATTTTATCTAATTTTTGTCCCGGGTTCTACCGGTTTGAGAGGCACGAGAAGCGATGCCTGATCACCCGCTGCAAGGATCATACCATTACTCTCAATACCAAAGATTTTTGCTGGCTTTAAGTTCATTACCACAACAACATCTTTTCCAACCAGATCTTCAGGATTGTAGAACTGGGCTATCCCACTTACAATCTGACGCGTTTCAGATCCAAATCCAACCTGGAGTTTTAGAAGTTTGGATGATTTGGGAACAGCCTCTGCAGCGATGACCCGACCGGTTTTCAGTTCAACCTTTCCAAACTCCTCAATACTGATGCTGGTATCAGGAATGACTGGAGCAGAAAGGGCATCAACCCGTTCCCGAAGTGCCTTGTCAAAGACCTCAATCTGTTTCTCATCCAGCTTTTCAAAGATGATCGCCGGGGATGGAAGCGGACCTGGAGATAATTCCACCAGACCTTCCTCAAACCCTACCGGAGAGATATCGCCAGTCATCCCAAGTTGAGCCCAGAGCATCCGGGACCGGTCAGGCATAACCGGTTCGATGAGAAGGGCAAGTGATTTTGCAATCTGAAGGCAGTTCTTCATCACCTGTGCCATCATGACCGGATCGGTTTTAGCCAGCTTCCAGGGTTCACGGGTCTGGATGTAATTATTGCCGTACGCAGCCAGGGTGAGAATGGCATCAATTGCCCCCTTGAAATCATATGCTTCTACTAGTGCACTCACTGAAACAATCGCTTCACGAATCCGGTCAATTACTGCAGGCTCAACCCTTGCTTCGGGGATACCTCCAAATTGCTTATATGAGAGGTTCAATGAGCGGTATACAAAATTTCCAAAAGTATTGACAACTTCAGTATTCACCCGCTCCAGGTACAACTTCCAGGAGAAGTTCATCTCTTTTGTGTGACTGGTGTAGGTCAGGATATAGTACCTGAGATAATCACTGGGGAGACCCTGATCCAGATAATCATCATTTGTCCAGACCACATATCCCCGGGATTTTGAAAACTTATGATCATCTATCTTGACCATCCCTGAGGCGACCACTGCATACGGTGTTCCATATCCGGCCCCTTTCAGCATGGCTGGCCAGAAGACACAGTGGTGATAGGTAATATCCTGCCCGATGAAATGAGTGATTCGTGCTGAGTCTTCACACCAGTACTCTTTCCAGTCCTTACCTGCCTGGGCTGCCCATTCTTCAGTGAACCCGATATACCCGATAGGAGCGTCTACCCAGACATAGACCACCAGATCATCATGACCAGGGAACCTGACCCCCCATTCAAGGGTCCGGGTTATACACCAGTCACGGAGATCTTCATTCACCCACCCGAGGGCATAATTGATCGCATTATCAGTACCCTGAAGAGTTCCAAGAAATTCTTTCAAATAGTCCTTAAACGCAGAGAGACGGAAGAAATAGTGCTCCTGTTCTCTAAATTCAGCATGAGTTCCACAAATGCGGCAGGTCGGCTGCAGGATCTCCCCAGGCTCAAGATGTTTACCACATCCCTGATCACATTCATCGCCCCTCGCTGGTTTGCTGCAGTGAGGACAGATCCCTTCAAGATACCGGTCAGGCAGGAATTTTTTACATTTCGTACAGTAGGCCTGCTGAATCACCTTTGGGTATACATACCCCCGTTCAATGAGCCGGTTTACGATATGCTGCGTCCGATGGTGAGTAACCGGATCATCAGTCATACCAAAATGGTCAAAGTTGATATTCATGCGCCGGAACGTTTCTGCAAAGTGTGTGTGATACCGCTCCGAGATCTCTCGTGGTGTCACTTTTTGTGCCTCAGCACTCACAACAATAGGCGTTCCGTGATTGTCAGACCCACAGACAAAGACGGCCTGTTCCCCTTTGCGGCGCATGAACCGCACGTAAAAATCCGCTGGAACATATGTCCTGAGATGACCGAGGTGGCAGGGACCGTTTGTATATGGAAGTCCACAGGTGACTAGCAGAGGCCGGCTGTTCATCAGTACATTTTTGGGTTGCTATTATAAATAAGATCATCCAGAATGGTAAAGAAAATCAGATTTAATACTGTATCTCTCGGATCAGAGCCCAAAAACCCGGAAGTTGAAGAACTCATCCGTTTCGTTGCTTCATTCCGGGGGCAGGAAACTGATCTTATCAGGTATAATCTGATTCAATCACAGACTGCCCAATTTGAAGCAGGGATTTCGTCCCGGTGTGTCGGAGGGCGGTTTTGCATTTCACGAGTAGAGAAAGCTCTCCATTTTAATTCCGAAGAGTGTATCCTTGATCCAGATGATCTGATCCTGGATGCGCAGGTAATGGTTCGCGAGACCGGATCAATCCATGGTGCCCTTCCAGCACCACATCTTCTGTCTGGAAGACCTGATTTCTCAGACGAAGAACTTGTTTCAGACTATTGTGATGGATATGCAGAGCTCATCAGAACGATTCGGGATAGTGGTGTCAGCACCCATATCCTGCATGCGGATAGGTTTGAACCGATAGAGATCGAACGACTGGCGTCACGGAAGGTCAGATTTTTTATCACGCATGCTGAACTTGCCGACATAGAGCTGCTCCTTGAGCATCAGAGCAGGGTATTTATCAAGAGTGACCAGATACCCCTCCTACCGGGTTTACTAGAGCAGTACGATCCAAAAGAACTGGTAATACTGGATCCTGATGAGGAGACTCTTGATCTGGCTCTTCAGGATATAGACGTGGATCGGATCCTTGTCGGGGGATATTGTTCAGAAGAAAGTGAGAGAGAATACTGGAGAATGATTGCTGATCAGAGCACCCTGACAACGGATCAGGTGTAGGACCTTATATCCGGTCTGCAACCGCTGCGATATCTCTAAAATACCTATTTTTTTTCAGAATCCAGAGGAGAAACTTATCCCAGGGGGTGAACCGACAGAACCCTCCTGCGGCATGAGGGTGCCCTCCTCCGCCAAATTCTTTGGCAATCAGATGGCTTACGGGTTGTACTGAACGTATTGAAAACTTTCCGGATGGAGATATCAGCACTTCTATGTCTGATTTCAATTCAGTCCGAAGAAATGCTGCAGTTTCACTCGGGTACCCAAACATTGGTGCAATGGCCATGCGGTACTTTGTTCCAAGAATGCTGGATGCACGCTTTGTCTTGTTCATCACTGCCTTCATCTCCCGCATGATATCAGAATATTCACTGCGGATCAGACTGTCATCAAAGACCCCAAGCATCAGTACATCACGAACATGTTCCCGATTCTTCTCACGCTGAAGGACGAGTCCAAGGACGGCAGATCGGGGATCCTTATGCTTCCAGAGATCGTAATCACAGACAATCCTGGCTATCTCTTCAGCGATAACATCATCGGGGGTGAGATCTTCTGCGCAGATACCACAGGCACACCGGCCAGTATCAATATGGAGGTGATCCACTATCTTGCGGATCAGACTTATCTCATCCTCGGTCCACCGGTGATGATCCCGCCACTCAATCCGCCAGCCTTTCTGTTTTATCTTCCGAAGGTGCTGTTCTATCCCCCTACGATACGAGAGATCGCTTATACTAAGGGTATCCCCATTTCCTGCAATATGGGAGATGATCTCAAGATACATGGGGAACTTTCCGACTGAACTGAATATGGTATAGACATCGTCCCTGCGAAAATGGATACGATGTACCGCATCAGACCCGACTGCATCAAAGTCATTATGCGTGAGATGAAGAACATGAGCGGAGCGAAGAGCGATATCGGTGGAAATTTTCTCGACATCCGGTCCTTTTCTCCCCTTCTTGAAGAACATTGTCAGTACTTCTGTCATCATGAGGAGATAATAAGCACGATAGAAATGTGCTGGATGAAGAGAATTGACATAAAGATTAATATGATAGATGACCAATATGTATAGTCGCGCCTCAGTAGCTCAGACTGGGAGAGCGCCAGACTGAAGATCTGGTTGTCCCCGGTTCAAATCCGGGCTGGGGCACTACTACCTTTTTCTAATGCTCTTGGTAATTAATTGAGTTGATCCGATCTAGCATTTCATCAGGGAATCATATTGGCACCTAGTGATTGACTTGAAGGATTGATTAGGGCTGAGTAATTTCTTTTGTGAGCCTTCGGGAATACGGGTCTTCTCATAGATTTCTAGGTGACTAATCCCTATTGACCTTAAATTCTTCAACCGTGCTCTCACTTGTTCTCTCATCTCTTCTGTTAGAATTATTCTCTCTTCCTTCTCCTGGAAGGGATCTATTATCTGAAGATCGTCTGGTACAGACTCGCTAAGGACCAGAGGGAAGATTGAATCCGGTGCCACTTCAGGTAAGACCTGCCTGGTAGATTCCAATGCAGTCACTCTTGCAGCAAGGTCTTGTAATTGGGCCGTTAACGCTTCGTTAACAACGTTATCCATAGCGTCACCAGATATGTTAACCCCGGAATTTACTGCCCCCGCGCTCTCATAGTAGTCGATAATACGATTAATAACCGTCCCGACACTCTCACCACCAAGGTTCAGACGATCTAATCTTTGCTTTACTTCAATGGGGATTCGAATATGAGTACTTGCCATCGTTAACACTCGTTAACACATAGATTAACGCAAGACAATATTTAGTTAACGAACCGTTAACAAGTCAGTTAACATAAATGTCAACTAAAATTCAGCTTTCTAATTAAAAGTTATCAGATGAATATTGGTGAACAGTATTTTTGTGAGTATTCAGAGGATATAGAAGCCATTTCTCATAATCTGATCTGCTTAATTATGAGGTGTTAACTCAAATTGATATCGACATAGATATCAAAGACCATTACAAACCTACCTTAATGAAACAACTACCGCTTCTCTTACTATTGTTATTTTTGACCATGGTTCTTCTTACTGGGTGCACAAATAATGAAGGGTCGGCTGATATATGGACAAGTAAGGGGAACGTATTAGATGCCCAGGGTAAATATGGAGAAGCGATCGAAGCATTCAAACAGTCACTCAAGATTGATCCAAAATACACTCCCGCTTGGCTAAATATGGGTCTTACTCTACTCAATAATAGTAGATATGAAGAATCCCTAGAAGCATTTGACCAGGCTATCACTATTGACCCTGAAAATTCTAGTGCTTGGAATTATAAGGGACTTGCTTTATCCTCACTTGGGAAGGATGGAGAAGCCATTAAAGCCTACAATCAAGCCATCAAAAATGCTCCAGGATATGCAAAAGCATGGTATAACAAGGGGGTTGCATTAAATTCCCGTGAAAGGTATGAAGAAGCTGTAGAAGCATTTAGGCAGGCAACCGAAATCGAACCGGATTATATTGAGGCATGGAACAGCAAAGGGGACACCTTAAAAAGACTGGGCAAGGATGAGCAAGCCATTGAAGCCTACAACCAAGCCATAAAGATTGATCGGGAATATGATAAGGCATGGTATAATAAGGGGCTTGCTTTATCTAACCTCAGTAAATATGATGAATCAGTAGAAGCTTTCGATCAGGCTTTACGAATAAACCCCGAAAATGCTGATGCATGGGCAAATAAGGGTTCAGCATTATCCCAACTTGGTAAGTATGAAGATAGTATAGACGCATGTAACCAGGCTATTAAGATTAACCCAGAAGATACGGATGCATTATATAATAAGGGTATTGCCTTAAGCTTCTTTGAAAAGTATGAAGATGCTCTTGAAGTTTATGATCAAATTATCAGAATTAATCCTAATGATGCCAATGCATGGATAAATAAGGGGACAGCCTTATGTTTCTCTGGAAAGTATAAAGAGGGAATCAAGGCTTACAATCATGCCATCGAAATTGACCCTAAAAATTCAATCGCGCGAGAAAATAGAGATATTGCGATGAAAAACCTCAATTAATAGATATGGAC
>DATMXW010000064.1:0-5828 GCA_035561295.1 Methanospirillum sp.
TTATATTGCCTCATTGTCTTTGTTTATATGTCTCTGATGAGACTGTACTGTATGGATCCCCTGAAGACTTGTACAATATCCATCCTCCCCGGCAAGAGCCGCGAGGGTGAAGAGGAGCAATTCAGCCGAATAGACATTAACCCCGGTGATACTGTTTCGATTGTCGGATCGACTGGTTCAGGAAAATCAGCATTTATCAACGATATTGAAGTCCTTGCACAGGGTGACACCATCACAAAACGAACAATCCTGATCAATGGTTCGCTCCCTTCTGAAGAGATGGTGCGGGATCCTGCACAAAAACCGATTGTGATGATTACCCAGAACAACCGGTGTATTGCCGATCTCAAAGTATCAGACTTTCTCTCTCTCCATATGAAGGCCAGGGGGATACAGGGAGAAGATTATATTCGTGAGACTATTGCACTGGCAAATGAGTTCACAGGTGAGAAAATCCTTCCTGGCTACCGGATGACGGCCCTATCAGGCGGACAGACTCGTTCTCTCTTTATTGCCGATGCATTGCGCATCGGTGATGCACCGATCCTCCTGCTTGATGAGGTTGAGAATGCGGGCATTGCGAAGGGTCGGGTGATCTCTCGCCTGAAAGAACATGGCAGAGCGGTAATTCTGGTAACTCATGATCCATATCTGGCTCTGAGTACGGATCGCCGGATTGTGATGCAAAACGGAGCTGTAAAACAGGTGATTCATTCCACCCTTGGGGAGGGCGAAGTGGTGAACCGTCTGGCAGATATCGATCTGTTCCTGACTGAAATGCGGGATCGTGTTCGCAATGGTGAGATATTCACTCAAAGCCAGGTATATATATCTGGATCGGGGGTGCCAGCATGAAACTGCTTATTATTGCCGGTCCTCCCAGTGTTGGAAAGACTGCTGTGATCAGGCAGGTAATCAAGGAACTCACACCTGAATATCGACCATCATATCTGAAGATCGATGTTGTCAGGGCTTTTGAAGATGAGGAACTTAGGGAAGAGTTTGGTATCCCAACGCGAAAGACGTATTCCGGAGATCTCTGCCCTGATCATATGGGCATTCTGATCCTGGCCGATGCATTATCCTGGGCCGTTTCAGTAGATTCAGATCTCCTGATCGTGGAGAGTGCCGGACTGTGTCTCCGCTGTACTCCATTTACAACACAGTCACTCGGAGTTGTAGTCCTCTCAGCTGTGTCAGGTAGTAAGACACCCCTGAAGATGGCTCCAATGATAGCGCTTGCTGATGTTGCCGTGGTAACCAAGGTTGATCTCATCTCCCAGGCAGAGAAAGAGGTGTACCGTGAAGGAATCAAATCAACCTCGCCGGAGATCGATATCATTGAGACCAATGCACTTCAGGGTTCCGGACTTCGGTTTCTGATAAACAAGATCCGTTCCTTCCCTGATGTTGAGGACGCATCCAAAATTACTCTCCGGGGTACCCCTCCGCTCGGTGTCTGCACCATCTGTATCGGTAAGAAAGAGATCGGGTGGAAGCATCATTTCGGGGTGATCCGAACCCTTGACAATGCAGATCCTCTGTACCGGGGTGACTGAAGCATGGTATGGCAGCCACCTGGCAGAGACTGTGGAGCCTGCGGGTACCCATTGTGTTCAGACTTTGTCGTGGCTCTTGAATCAGGTGACCGCTCTCCCCATGACTGTCCATATTATCTCACCCAGGGAACCTGCTCGCTGGAGCCGGTCTCTTACTCAGGAGTTGATGTCACCGGGAAAGAGTATGATTTCGTCCTGAAAGCTTTCCCCGGCGAGCCTTCTGCACGGAAATATATCGTTCCCTTCAGGGCTGATCTGGTTGAAAAATGGGATATCAAAGCTGGAGACCTTGTAACTGGCAGACCAGCCGGGCCAGGATGTCCCCTTTATCATGCGCTGCGTGTTCTCTCGGCGAACCCGATCACCGGCGTTCTTGAATGTCATACCGTGGGTCCGCTTGCTGCACGGTCAGAAGAAGTACATGATGTTCAGGCATATCATGTTCATGCCTTTGAGGGTATCGCAGAGACGATTAAACGTGCTCCTATCCTGGGAATCCGCCAGTTATTCCTTCCCGGGTATTGTATGATTGATCTTGCCCATACGGCACTGGTCAACATGATTCTGCAGAAGAAAGAGGGGCTACATATCAGGCTTGAGGATATCAGGATCCTCTGAAGGTCAGAAGGATGACAGAGAGTTTTGTTCGAATAGGTCACCTCTCAACGCTATATCATACGGCGTTCATCCTGATGGGCACTGATATTCTCTCAGCTAAAGGGATCAAAGCAGAATGGGAATTATTTCCATCAGGTCCTGATATCATCAGGGCGATGGAACAGGGGGTCATTGACCTGGCTTATATCGGTCTTCCCCCGTTTATCATCGGTCTTGATCGCGGACTCAAAGCTTCCTGTGTGGCCGGTGGACATACTGAAGGGACTGTGTTGATTGCCGGTTCCGATATCAGACCCCTTGCCCGGTTCCCTGGGATGAATGAGTTCCTCTCCCAGTTTAATGGAATGAGTATAGGATGCCCTCCCCGGGGTTCTATCCATGATATCATCATCAGGGATCTTCTCCATCGATATTGCATTGAATCTATAACGGTCAGAAATTATACCTGGGCTGATTTTCTCCATGATGCTCTTGATGAGGGTGAGATAATTGCAGCTGCTGGCACTCCTGCCCTTGCTGTAGCCTCCAGGTGCTATGGGCATGCCGATATCGTTGTCCATCCGGAGCACTTATGGCCGTTTAACCCAAGTTACGGTCTGGTTGCAACCTTGGAGCTGCTGTCTGATCGCGTTCTTCTTACCAGTATCCTTACTGCACATGAACAGGCCAGTGAGATGATTCGGCATGAACCAGAGCGATGTGCTCGTATTGTTGCAGAACATACCGGGTTTGTTGATGCACAATATATGATGGATGTCTATCAGATCTCACCCCATTATTGTGCATCCCTCCCTCCTGAGTACATCACTTCAACCATGGATTTCGCTCATACTCTTCATCAGCTTGGGTTTATTTCACAAGTTCCCAAAGTTCATGAGGTCTTTGATTCGACCTGTATTGATCTGATTCACCCTGGCCCTCATCACTATATGAGCAGGTTTCGAAATTCTCCGGTGAGTCATTATGACAATTATTGCCAGGATCACCGGCATTATATGGATCATTACCCGATCTCCTAGTAAAGACTGATTATGACACTCACTGATTATGACCTGAAACGGTACAACCGTCAGATTCTCATTAGAGGATTTGGCGAATTGGGACAACAAAAACTGAAAGATGCAACAATCCTTATTGCCGGTGTTGGAGGTCTCGGCAGTCCGGTAGCAACATACCTTGCTGTAGCCGGAGTGGGCCATCTTGTTATCGTTGATATGGATGTCGTTGATCTCTCGAACTTAAACCGCCAGATTCTCCATTGGGATGAGAATGTAGAGCAGTATAAGGTGAAGAGTGCAGCATTCAAACTTAATGCGATCAATCCGTCAATCCTGGTGACTCCCCTGCAGGAGAAGATAACTGAAGAGAATGTTTTTGCCCTCACTAAAGGAGCAGATTTGATCATCGATGCGATGGATAATTATCAGACCCGGTATCTGCTTAACCGGGCTGCAATTGCACATAATATCCCCTTTATCCATGCATCGGTCTGGGGTCTCGAAGGGAGCCTTACGACGATCATACCGGGAAAAACACCCTGTCTTGAGTGCCTGGTTCCTGAAGCTCCTCCTCGAGAGATATTCCCGGTCCTTGGTGCTACCCCGGGAGTTATCGGAACCCTCCAGGTGACAGAAGCGATTAAGTACTTGACTGGTGTTGGGAGGCTCCTTACAAACCGGATGCTCATCTATGATGGAGAGTATCTGGAATTTCATGAAGTGCCGGTGCAGAGAGATCCAGGATGCCCGGCCTGCTCTCATCTCTGACTGAAATCAACATGCAGATATCTACTAATTGAGGAAAAACTGAGTGATAATTATGAGTCTGAAAGTTCTCCTGTTTGCAAACTATCGTGAAATCGTCGGAAAAAAAGAAGTGATCATCGACTCTCATCCATCTGTTGTCAAAGAAGTTGTGGACGAGCTGACGTCACAGTTTCCCGGACTGAATCCTCTTCTCTACCAGGAAGGGGAGCTCAGGCGGTACGTGAATATCCTGGTGGACGGGGTGACTATTAGGGAAACCGAGGGTCTGTTAACTCCGGTCAGGGATGGAAACGAGATTAAGATCTTCCCCCCGGTTTCTGGTGGATAAGATACAGGAATATCGGTGATATTTTCGATTTAGCGGTACCTATCCACTCTTTCTCCTTTTCTCACAATTTTATTCTTCGTATTCTGTATGTCAGACTTATCGGGGATAAAATATAGTTCACATTCTCGTATGAGGGGTGCTTTCATATTCTGATGGTCCGGGGGGTTACCTCAGATATGAACACTATTGCTGCTCTGTATAATGTTGACTCATATCCGGTGTATCATGTAAAAAGGTGGCATGAGATAGTTGCAACCGGTTTCACCACTCTTTTGCAAAGGAGGAGTGCGGTCTGATCCGGGGTGATGAAGGTAATCTCCACGGGAATGATTCTGGGTCCTGTACATCCCATCACTGCTTGGTGAGTCACTCTGTAATAAGGGATATAGTACAGGAGAACAGATGTTTCAGGGCGGGTGTTCCCGCTCTCCGATTCCCACCGATCAACCCACAGGTCAGCCAAGGCCGGAACCTATTATGTATGAAGAATTATCAGTCCACATGCCATGTGTGAAAGAGATAGACGGAGTCTTCTCTTCGTCAGCACATGAAGTTGTTATTGAAGCGCCGTATGCACTCTGGGTCAATGGCCGCCAGATATTGAGTGTGATGACCAGTCCGAGTCGTCTTGATGACTTTGTGGTCGGATATCTCTATACAGAGGGGATGATTAAAAAGGTGGATGATATTGATTCATTCCAGATTGAAGGCCAGACCATCAGGGTGCTGACAACCGGGAAGGTCTCGATTCGAGGCGGAAAGAAGACGATTCTATCAGGATGCGGGGGCGACTCCTCATCAATAGATATGAAGAAGCTTCCAAAGATCTGCTCAGATCTCGTGCTGGATCCTTCCTGGCTCCATAAAGCGATCAAAATCGTACTTGATTCTGATCTGCATGTCAGGACCGGGGGGATCCATGTTGTGGGGCTGGTCACGAGTACAGAGATGATCACCAAGACTGAGGATATCGGGCGCCATAACGCTCTTGATCGGGTTATTGGATATGCTCTGCGGACCGGTGTGGATCTGACCCGGACCTGTATTCTCATATCCGGTCGGATATCTTCTGAAATGTCACGTAAGTGTATCCTGGCGGGGATCCCGGTAATTGCTTCACGAGGAGCCACCACATCCCTTGCCGTTGAGATGGGTGCAGTCACTGGACTTACGATAATCGGGTTTATCAGGGGGGGAAAGATGAATATCTACACCTCCCCTGAACGGGTTGCCGGGGCTGGGTAAGGATATCCTAATATGGCCTGTCTCTGTATTCTCCAAAAAAAATTCGATACCTGATGAAAAATCCGATAGAATTAGAGTTGGATTCTGTTCAGGTATATTGGCGAAGAAACCAATACGATTCTGGGGGTAGGAATCTATTTTGTCATCAGTAACACTAAATGCTGTTCAGTTGAGAGTCATTCCTAAAACTTTCTTGATGTAAAAGAGTCGAATATCAGTCAGTTGAAAATGATTAAATCAATATGCACACACAAAATCACCCAATTTTTTGACACTGTCATAAAATTGGATGCAAAATCGATATTGAAAGAT
>DATMXW010000065.1:0-3231 GCA_035561295.1 Methanospirillum sp.
AAATTATAATACGTATTTTACTCTCTATGGTTATCATGAAATGGTCTGATGATCTGAGCGTCCAGATCACCGAGATCGATCAACAGCACCAGAAACTCATCGGTCTGATTAACACGCTTCACGAAGCGATGCTTCAAAAACAGACAAAACAGGTTATTTCCAAAACAATAGACGAACTCGCCGCATATACGGTATATCACTTCCAGAACGAGGAGAACTATCTGGAGCAGTTTAAATATCCTGGATTAATGGTACATAGACGTGAACATGAAGCCTTTGTCACCAAAGTGAATGCATTTCAGAAAGATTATGAGGCAGGCAAACTTGGCCTCTCCATGGAGATTATGTCCTTTCTACAGGAATGGGTAACAAATCACATCAAAGGCACCGATAAAAAGTATGTAGAGACGTTTCATAAAAACGGTATTCGCTAATCTCTCATATATCAATCTCAATCTTTCAATTTCTGATCTCCATCCCATTACGAGATCATAATCAGTTCATACCATGGATGAAAATCTTCTGCACAACTCATTGGTTCTTTTCGAGATCATCTGTGTTATTGCAGTTTTTGCCCTCTTTATTATCAGAAGTCATTTTTTTACTGAAATCCTTGAACACAAGGCCCGGATTTCGACACAGATCGTCCTTATGGTATTCTATGGATTGGTCTCCATTGTCGGGACAGTTACCGGGATAGGTCTGTTTGGATCGATAGGAAATGTCCGCGATATTGGCCCTATGATTGCCGGTCTTACCTGTGGTCCCGTCATTGGTATTGGAGCCGGACTAATCGGTGGGGTGTACCGGCTTATGCAGGGAGGCCCATACATGTACACCGGCTTGTCTGCACCGATATTCTGCGGGATTATGGGGGGAATCCTCTACCTGGTGAACAATCGTGCATTTGTTCCTACCTGGATTGCAACTCTCTACATGGCATTGTGTGACACCGTTGTCTCGCTCGTCACCCTGACTCTGGTCACCCCGCCCTCTCAGTTCTGGACCATAGCAGGAAACATAGCAGTTCCCATGATTGTGGGATCAACCGGAGGGGTATTTATCTTCTCCACATTCATTCATGCCCAGATCGCAGAACGGAATCGGAACCTGGAATATAAAATCCTGGAGAGGGAACATGCAGACGAAAAGAATCTGAACGCCATCATCAATACCCTGGCTGATCCGGTTTTTGTAATTAATCAGAATTTCTGCTGGACATTAGTAAATGAGAGGTTTTCCACGTTTATTGGAAAGGGACAAGAAGATCTCATTGGAGGGTCGATTGCAGAGGACTTCCCCAGAGAGGAGTATGAAGCTATCAGGAGTCAGGCAGAGGAAGTGTTTCTCTCCCATGGTTCTTGTGAACATGAGCAAACCCTCACCAGATCAGACGGATACAAGGCTACTGTTATCTCAAAATTCACTCTCTATAGGGATTCAAATGGGCTGGAATCGGTGGTAGGGATTATCCGCGACATCTCTGAACGAAAAAAGATGGAGGAAGCAGTTAAAGAGAGTGAAGCCCGTCTCTCATCAGTGCTTCATGGCTCTCCCATGATGGAGTTTGTGATCGATAATACTCACCGGGTGATCTCCTGGAATCGGGCAATCGAGAAATATACCGGAATATCATCTCAGAGTATTATCGGCTCCTCTGATCACTGGAAGGCGTTTTATCAAGAAAAACGACCGCTCCTTGCTGATATTCTGGTTGATGAATCTCCGGTGGATCCGATCACAAGGTTTCAGGATACCATATATCCGGCAAAACATGGTGAAGGGTCGTATGAGGGAGTTGAATTTATGCCTGATATTGGATCATCAGGGAGGTGGATCTATTACACCGCAGCACCGATCCGTGACACTCATGGTTCAATTATTGGATCCATAGAGGCGTTAGATGATATTACTGAGCGCAAACAGGTTGAATCTGCCCTGAACCTCACCCTTAAAAAACTCAATCTCCTCTCCACTGTCACCCGGCACGATATTTTGAATAAATTAACCACCCTGTCAGGTTCCTTGTTTCTTCTCGATGAATCGGTTACAGATCCCGAAGCGATCGAGTATATCAGAATCGCCACGAGATCTGGAGAGTTCATTAAAAGGCAGATTGCATTTACCCGTGAGTACCAGGAGCTTGGGATCAAGGCCCCTGGATGGCAGAATCTGTCAGAGGTGATCCAATGTGCAGTCCAGGAGATGTCGGGCGGCACGATCAGGTTTTCAATTATGACCCTGGCATGTGAGATATATGCCGACCCTCTGTTGTTAACAGTATTTCACAATCTGTTTGAAAATGCCAGGGAGCATGGAGATACAGTCAGTCTGATCACGGTATCATACACGCTCTCTGATACCGGTCTTATCATAACTGTGGCTGATAACGGGGCTGGTATATCAGATGCTGACAGACCAAGTATTTTTGAGCGTGGATTTGGAAAGCATACCGGATATGGGTTATTTCTCTCGAGTGAAATACTTGCGCTCACCGGACTTTCGATCCGTGAAACCGGTACATTGGGATCCGGAGCTGTTTTTGAGATCCTTGTTCCCAGAGGTGGGTATCGGATGATTGATCCGGATACGGAAGAAGAATCCGTTCTCGATTGAATTCTGGTTTTATTTAGTGTTCTTTGAATGTATCGGCATCCATGATATCTCACTTTGCAAGCCCCCAGCAACCAGTACAACAATTTATTCTGTTATTATCGCACGGTTAAATTACTGCCTAAAACAAATATTTCCCCATTACGGCTGCAAATAAAGCCTTCAGGAATTGGATCAGGAAGAGAAGATTAAAGGCCGAGTAAGGTACAAAAAGCCGAACCCAGGTCACTGAAGCATGTCAGAATGAAAAGGGAAAATTGTATCACATCCCCTTGAATCATCCAGCGAAGTTTAACGAAAAAAATAGTTCATCAAGAGTAAAGGGAGACCGGGGCTGTTACCAGACTCCTGCGGTATGATAGGGAGGTCGGGGCATCACGGCCCCTCCAATCAGCCGGTTTTTACCGCCTTTATGCCATAGATGCTCGTAATGGGGCAGAGAAATGGATGTTTCCAACAGATACTTACATCACATCGGTCAGTGAAAATGATGGGATAGTATACCTGAGTGTTACTTCGGGTTTTTATTGTTCCGTTAAGGTAGGTTTTTATGCCCTCGATTCAAGGACAGGAAGAGAGATATTCAACTCAGAAGAGTATGGTTCAATTAAATCCTTA
>DATMXW010000066.1:0-24885 GCA_035561295.1 Methanospirillum sp.
ACTCAATCGGGTCTGTGGTGGTCGATGGTGTTTCTGTGGGCTCTGTCAGTTCTTACTCGTTCAGCAATGTGAGTTCTGATCACACCATCAGTGCTAATTTCACGGCTGTTCTGCCCTCGCAATACGTAATCAATGCAAGTGCTGGTCCTGGTGGTAGTATCAGTCCTTTCGGTTCTGTGTTTGTCAACAGAAGTGCTGATCAGGCCTTCGTGATTACACCTTTTAGTGGCTACTCAATCGGGTCTGTGGTGGTCGATGGTGTTTCTGTGGGCTCTGTCAGTTCTTACTCGTTCAGCAATGTGAGTTCTGATCACACCATCAGTGCTAATTTCACGGCTGTTCTGCCCTCGCAATATGTGATCAATGCAAGTGCTGGTCTTGGTGGAACTATCAGTCCTTCTGGCTCTGTGTTTGTTAACAGGAGTGCGGATCAGGCATTCGTGATTACGCCTTCAAGCGGATACTCAATCGGATCTGTGATGGTCGATGGTATTTCTGTGGGCTCTGTCAGTTCGTATCTTTTCAGCAATGTGAGTTCTAATCACGTTATCAGTGCTACCTTCAGTATAGTTCCATCTGTATATCACACCATCATCTCATCTGCTGATAATGGCGGTGAAATTTCTCCGTCAGGTACTATATCGGTTTTATCTGGTGGAACTCAAAGGTATATTTGTGGCGCTCAACCCGGGTATCTGCTCCAGAATGTCCTTGTTGATAGTATTCCGATCGGTCCTACCGGGACCTACATATTTGAAAAAATTACCGCGGATCATACAATCCGGGTAGTTACTCACCCTGCCAACTCTAATCTGACTGCCGGATTTACGAATTCAACCACAACCGGCCTCCTTCCAATCAATGTCAATTTCCTCGACACATCCTCCGGCAATCCTGATCGATGGTCCTGGAATTTTGGTGATAAGAGTGCTAATGGTACGGCTCAGCAGATCTCTCATTCCTTCACGGCTAGTGGCTCCTATGTGGTTACCCTCAGTATTGGAAACTCAACAACCGGGCAAATTTCTTCAGTTCAAAGGGTCATTCAGATTACCGGGAGGATTCCAGTTACCGCATCATTTATTGCAACTCCCCAGAATGGTACCGCTCCCTTGCAGGTGAATTTTACTGATACCTCCGCTGGAGATGATGTTATCTCATATCTGTGGACCTTTGGTGATGGTTCCTCCTCGATCAATCAGAATCCAGTCCATTCCTTCTCCAATCCTGGGTTGTATCTCGTGAATCTTTCTGTATCAAGCCAGTGGAATAACTCAACGACAGAAAGATGGGTTCAGGTCTCTGGTGCTCCGGGTTCCTCTTACACAATATCAGCCTCTTCCTCTCAGGGGGGAAGTATCACCCCGTCAGGTTCAATCCAGGTCTTTCGTGGTACTACACAATCGTTTATCATCACCCCAGAGTCAGGATATGAGATCGCTTCAGTAACGGTTGATGGGATCAATCAGGGGACGGTAGTTGCATATACCTTCGCGAATGTTACAGCGGACCATGAGATCAAAGTTGAATACCGGATCAAGGCCTCCCCGGTCGGCAAACACGCCATTATTGCAACTGCAGATGCAGGATCGACCATTCAGCCATCAGGGAGGATTGAAGTAACCGACGGCTCCTCTCAGACATTCAGGTTCTGGCCTGGATCTAACTCTCAATTGAACACAGTACTCATTGATGGGATCCCTCAAGGCTCTATACGCGAGTATACCTTTAGCAATGTTACTGCGGATCATACGGTCTCGGTTAATTCTACTACTGTTGGGCTGATTGCCGACTTCATCGGTTCTCCGAATGCTGGCAAATCTCCCCTCACCGTGAACTTTTCGGATATGAGTGCGGGGTCTCCTTCAAGCTGGCTCTGGAGGTTTGGAGACGGTACATTCTCGAGTGAGCAGAACCCTGTTCATACTTATACTCGTACCGGAACCCATACCGTCTCACTCACCGTGAAGAACCCTGCAGGATCGGCGCTCAAAACTGAACGTGATTATATCACCGTATCAGATAAGAACTGGCAGATCATCGCAACAACAGGAGCCGGGGGGATAATCACACCTTCTGGTACCTTATGGTATCCCCAGGGTACGACCCAGAGTTTTAGTCTGGTTCCATCAGGGGGATACCGGATCAGCGATCTCATCGTTGATGGGATCAGTCAGGGTCCGCAGAGTTCATGGACCTTTAGGAGTATTGGGCAGAATCATACCATCGATGCTCTATTCTCAAGGCTCGGAGGAGATACTCCTGTGATCACCGGGGTCCACCCTGATCATGGAAAACAAGGGGTGATTAGGCAGGATATCACCATTACCGGGAAGAACATTGAAGACCAGGCCAATGTCACCTTTACTCTCAAAGGGACAGTGAATTTGACTACATCAGTCAGAAAGACCGGGTCGGTTGTTCAGGTGAAAGACCTAAATCTTTCCGGTGCATCAGTTGGGATTTATGATCTCACCATTACCAACCCAGGGGGTCTTTCCGGTGTTCTCCCCAGATCCTTTACCGTTACCGGTCCGGATCCAGTTATCCCATCACCTGAAGTGGTAGGGGTCAATCCTGATCATATCATACAGGGTTCACCTGTTCCTCTGGTTCAGATCATCGGCCAGTATTTCTATGGTGGTGAACAGATCGAATTCATCCTGCCAGGATCCTCAGGGCTCCCCTTTACTGGTATTGGGCAGATATCAGGCTCTAATCTCACTCTCCTCACTCCTGACTTTACCTTAACATCTCCTGGAACCTATGATCTAAAAGTTACAAACCTGACAACTAACCTGAGTGGGATCAAATATGGTGCTTTTACTATCGAGACGAGAGGTAAGGCCTTGGCACCTGTGGTATCTGGTGTATCTCCATCTTCTGTACCAAAGGGGAGTCTCATACCGGTATTTACGATAATAGGAGAGAACTTTGGGGCGACAGATCGGATTGATCTCATGAGGGATGGAGTTTCCTGGCTTTCAGCACATGCAACAGTGAATGGATCAGATCTGCTCATTCAGAACCTTTCTACAGCATCACTCCTGCCCGGGTCATTTGATATCTGGGTTACCAATCTGACTACGGGTCTGAAAGGATATCGCTCCCATGTGTTCATGGTGACTGGAGATCTATCAAAACAGTACACCATTAGAGCCACCGCAAATACCTATGGGATAATCAGACCATCCGGAGATATCACCATAAGGCAGGGGGAGAGTAGTTCATTCCAACTGCAGGCAAAAGCCGGGGCTGACATAGTCAATGTCTCCGTGGATTCTCAGGTGATTCCAATCCCTGGCGGTAACCAGTATACCTTTGAGAATGTAAATGCGAACCATACCATTCATCTGAACGCTGCACCTAAAACCGGGACCGTCATCGCGGGTTTCATGGTGAACAGTACTCATGGTGAAGCACCGATGACTGTGCAGTTTACTGATACCTCAAGTGGAACTCCGACAGCATGGTTCTGGAAATTTGGTGATGGAACACAGTCTTCACTTCAGCATCCACAAAAGACCTATTTGAAACCTGGAACCTATACGGTTTCTCTGTATGCCCGTAGTAGCAAAAGCAGCAATCTGAAGCAGGAACGGGGCCTCATCAGGGTATCAGGTGGGCAGAATGCCGATGTGGTTTCAGGTCCGGTCCTCTCTGGATTGCAATCACCTATCCAGTATGCAGGTCAGATGGAGGTTCCTGGTATAGTGGTACCTAAAAGAGAGATTCTGGTGGCAAACCTTCCTCTCTGATCTCCTCATCTGTCCTTTTTTTCAATATGAAAATGATATCTCTTTGACATGGGCCTTCGCAGGGATCTTGAATGGATTCGCAGAGTAACCAGAGGACATATTGAGAATACTAAAGGACTGGTCAATCAATTGACAACCGATGATACTATTCCCAATAATCGAAAAACACTGGTTTCCCAGTTCAATATGAGCAAGTTCTTTGATCTGGTTTTCCCAAAAAACTTTATCCTTCTCAATGTTTTTAATGAATATCGGATGCTCGTTGATAAGGATTCATGAGTATCAGCTGTAGGTCTTGTTTATCTCAATAAAGGACTAAGGCAGTACTCTGATTTTGTTACGCAATAAAATGTGACATTGGCATGAATTTAAACCCTTTCTACCTTCAGTACTTTATATTCAGTCCCACCATTGCGTACGTCCTATACTAAAAATCAAGACCTGATTGCTTAAGTATGGTGAGAGTTTCTGACCATAAACCAGAATCGTATCGGAGTTGCCTGAAGTGGTGTCTCCTCAGCCACCTGAAACCCGTACCGCTCGTAGAACCTAACATTGCTCTTTTTCTGGGTGATGAGAGCAATGGTCCCGCCTGCAAGGTCCACCTCTTCAATTACTGGTCTGATAAGCTGATCTGCGTACCCCTCCCCCCGGTGGTCAGGATCCACGGCCATCAAATGGAGATACCACCAGTCAGGCTGGTGCCGGGATTCAACTATGTTGTCAATGCTGCACAGGACATACCATAGTCTTCGGGCATGCCTGAATCCAGATCTGATAAGCATTTCCAGAAGCCCTGATGCAAGTGTATCGAGAAGACCCCGTTCATGTATCCCTGGCGGAAACCAGACTGCAACGCCTCCCTCATTCTGATATACCTGAGCCCCGGGTGGGAGTGACCAGACAAAGAATCGAAAAAGTCTCACTGCCAGTTCTACAGCCCGGGGATGCCCGGCATAGATCCAGGACGCAACCTCATCAGATGGCGTGCAGAAGGATCTGGCAACGAGTTCTGAAACCTGCTCCATCCTAACCAAATCATTCAGTGATATCCGCGAAGGTATTTCCGGTCTATTCACTCCTTTCTCCTGCCGGATTCCCATTTTTTGTGTACTCAACGACTATGAGCAGATCCTCAGGGATGGTGACCGTTCTCCGATGAATCGATCTCAGGCTCTCATCCCGTTCATTCATCCCGCAATGGGCGAGATCATTGCGAAGATCTGATATCCTCATCCAGACTCTGACCAGGGCCGGCCAGTCTTCTCCACTATAGAGGAGTTCGCTATACTGGGTCTTCTCATATGCCTCTTTCTGCAGGATGAGTGCCCCGCCGGTCAGAGTCTGCGAGATCTGATGCCTGAGTTCTCCATCTAACCAGTTCTCTCCCTGGCCGAAGAAGAGGATTACTGCAGAGACGATCCATTCCCTGGCAAGAGAGACCGCCTGCAGATCAAGCCCTTTATCTATCTGGAATACGATCAGGTCATACTGTTTCATGAGATACTCATGGGTCAGGCCACTTTCCAGGGGGGATGAACCAATCTCACCGATACTTTCTATCTTCCTGATCACGGGAAGAAGTGCCGGAGCAAATCTGCTCAGTTCCTCCCTGATCGCTGGGAATTTCTGTGTAATTCCCCATCCTGCATAGAGGGCGTCATTTGGACGGGATAATCGCACAGCCTGAGTAAAGGTCTCCAGTAGATGGGACCATCCGGTCAGGTGAGTCGGGGGATCCGGGAAACACCGGGATCGTTGAATGTCATCCTGAAGACCGGTCATGATCTGTCTGATCGGTTCAGCGTCAGTGTATTGGGTCAACGCTTTCACCCCTGATATCCAGTTTGCAACTCCGATCATTGGTTTCAGGTCTACCATATGACAGAGTCCGTATTCATCTTCAGGTGAAGCGTACACTATTCCTGCAAGTCTGACCCCTTTAATCTCCTTGAGAAAGGCTGCTATCGGAAAGACCAGAAATGGGAGTGCATGGCATCCTGCTGTGATCTCGAAGAGAATCTCTTCGTCATCTTCTACGATCCCAGTGAGGAGTGAGAAGATCTCCCAGAGTTCATTCTCACGGGTACCGGTTGGTATCCAGAGGTTTCGGGTAACAATATTCCGCGACTCGATCACAGATGCAACATAGGCATGCTTCGGATCTGATATACAGAGTATCATCTCCTCAGGGCTCCAGAGATGCCAGACTGCCTCCTGGACGAGATCAGTGCTGATACAGTGTTCATCCCGGCAGAATCTGGTCTCTGGGCCTGGGTCTTTCCCAATGAATGTGATACATCGCATTTGCCTCCTTTCATATACCGGGAGATATAAAACCTGTTCGGAACTGATCCGAAAGATTGTGTAATTCTGGATCGGAGTATGTGATGAAGATAGCCTATATCTATGACGTCGTTTATCCAGAGACGATCGGCGGGGTAGAGAAACGGATTCATGAGATCGGGGTCCGCCTTGCCAGGCAGGATCACGAAGTCCACCTCTATGGGATGAAGTACTGGGATGGTCCGGATACCATCTATCGTGATGGTTTGATCATCCATGGGGTCTGTCCTGCCATGGGTCTCTACACCGAGGGAAGACGTTCGATCATCCAGGCACTCACCTATACAATATGTCTGATTCCCTGGCTGATGCTCTCCAAAGCAGAAATTATTGACTGCCAGAACTTCCCCTATTTTCCTGTGCTCGCAACGCATCTCTCCTCAGTATTGGGCCGGCAGGCCTGTGTAGTCACCTGGCACGAGTTCTGGGGTCGATACTGGTTTGACTATCTTGGGTGGGGAGGACTTCCCGGCCTTCTCATCGAACGGCTGGCGCTCTGGTGTAGTAAGCATGCGATCGCCGTTTCACCGCTTACCGCCGGTCAGATGATCACAGCTGGGATTCGAATCCCCCCCGACATTATCCCGAATGGCATCGACCAGTCCACCATCGCCGGAGTATCTCCCGCTCCTGAATCAAGCGATATCATCTTTGCCGGTCGGTTCATCCCTGAAAAGCATCCTGAAATGGTTGTTGATGCCGTGAGTATCCTGATTCATGAATTTCCTGATATCAGATGCTTCATGATCGGTGATGGTCCTGAGTTCATAACAATACAGACCCTTATCAGAGAGAGAGGTCTTGAACGAAACATCAGGTGTCCCGGATTTGTTGCTGATCATGCTGCAGTCATCAGTCTGATGAAGTCATCACGGGTATTCGTACTCCCCAGCGAGCGTGAAGGATTTGGGATCGCAGCAATTGAAGCGATGGCATGCGGTCTTTCCCTGGTCACGATTAACCATCCCAGAAATGCTGCATCGGCCCATGTTCTTCCCGGGTGTGGCTATCTGGCAACTCCTGATGCCGCTGATATTGCAGAAGGTATTCGGACCTGCCTCTCTGCTGAACCGGACAAAGAAGCCCTTAATCTGTATGTCAAAGCGCATGACTGGGATACGATCGCCCTGCAGCTTGAAGCGTACTACCGTTCACTCCTGCTTCCTTCCCCCTCATCCGCATCGATATAACTCTCCTGCTCGATGTATAGGTATGACCGAAACATCATTTGAGCTGGACGGGACCCTGATGGAGGGGCATATCATTCCCATCGGATCGGTTAATCTGGTATTTGCCAAATCCACAAAGGGCCTTGTCGGCTGTGGTGCAATTGACGTTCTAGCGCTGGAAAAGTTTAGTATTCCTGCAGCAAAGGTAAAACCAGTTGGAACAGCCTCAGTGAGCAACATCGACGAATTGCTCTCCGGCGAGGTTGTAGTTTCAAACCAGTTTGCATCTGATGCCGGAGTCACCGTTGGAATGACGGGCAGAGATGCCCTGATCACTCTGTCCTAATTTCCCAAAAAAAGGATTATTGAATGACCTCGGCAACCATCACCCGCCAGTCATTGTTATGCAGGGTGATAGTGTTCCAGTATGCCTCACGAACCTTTGGATCAGTCCGATCCCCGCGCCAGAGTTCATAGACACTGGTTCCTTCTTTTTGAGTCATCATGGCATTCTTTACATCCCGGAATGTAGAAAATTCAGTTGAGAAGGTTTCAGGGGGAATCTTTGTCAGTTCCATCGGTTTTGATGCGTATAATACCGTACCATCCGGTTGCATGACTACGCACTGGATGGATGTTCCATTTATGAGTGGCTGTGTCACTCCGTCAATAAATGCCCAGGGTACAACTAAAAGGACTGCAGCACCAATACCATCACCAACTGGTACCGGCCTTATTATCATTGCCATCCGCTCAGAACCTGCGACCTCGAACTCCTTACTCATTCGTGGTTTGAGGTACTGAACTGAATCCTTTACTGCTGCATTATTGAGGATTCCGGTATCAAACGGACCGGTAAAGTATGTCGGATTGAGGGAGGGAAGAACCCGATTCTGGTTCACGAGGACAATCCCTGCGTATCCTGGTGTGTTGATCTTGTTTTTGGTAACTATCGATTCTGCAGAGGTGATATTCATATCTGCAACCCCGAATTCGCCAGCAACCGAATTTACACTTTGATCAAGGAGATCCAGTGATTCTGTAAGGGCAGTTGAGAATGTTTCCAGTGTTATCTGGCCCGGGGTCAGAGGTACTGCGGCCTCTGCAGCCACTCCAATACATGATACCAGAACTAAAGCAATAATTGTTCTGAAGATTACGTTCATAGTTTCCATGGTATATCCTTTCCTTCTATATATCTATCTCTTACCTTGTATGGGCATATCGGTATTCAACACCTTTTAATCTCCTGCCGTAGAAGAAAGAAATATGTATACAAAAATTCTCATCGGAGTTGATGGATCAGACGAGAGTATGCAGGCTCTGGGTCATGGTCTCTCACTCGCAAAGATACTTGGTGCATCTGTTGATGTCCTTTTCGTCATCCCTCCCCGGATTTATACCCAGTTTGCAGATCGCGAGGTTATCACACACAGCCCTGACGGACAGAATCATCATATCAGCCTGCTCCAGAAGGAGGAGAATGAGATATTTGATGCTATTCGGGCAAAATCAAGTGAAATCGGACTTGAAGTCTCGATTCATACTCGGGTAGGTGATGCAGTGGACGGACTTATCGAGTTTGCATCATCTCACCAGATAGATCTCATTGTTGTTGGATCGAGTGGAAAAGGGATGGCTGGCAGACTCCTGCTGGGGAGTGTGAGCACGGGTGTTGTCCATCAGAGCATGGTTCCGGTTCTGGTTGTCAAACCTGCCTGAGTGGCATTCTGAAGACTGACTCTTTAATCTTTGATAGATTCGCCAAAAATAAGTGATTATGGCTTATTATCATAGATATTTACATTTATCTTTGCAATAAAGAGTGCCCAGAGTGGAGCCAGGATCATACCGGCAATAATTCCCATGGGAGGAAGTGCATTCATTCCCATAATAATTACCCCAAAGGTCATAGAGAAGATCCAGATGATTATCCAGAGCATGAAATACTTTTCCCACCCTATCCCGTTGCTGATATGGGCGATGATTTCTCCGATCTGAAAGGCATCGGTCAGATTCCCACTCCGTGAGAAGTGGACATATGCCATATACAGAATCAATGAGATCGCGGCAAATATCAGGCCGGTAAGGAGCAGTCCGATGCTGCCCATGATTATTCCGACAACCGCATTTATCTTGCCTGCCCCCATAAACCCGGCAATGATTGGGATGATGCTGAATATTCCCAGAAAAACCGCAACAATAATGGCAGGAATCAGGTAGATTATCGTAACAATATTAAATTTCCACCCATCAATAAACAACCGGGTGTAATCATTGATTTCAGGTGTTGATTGTTCCATGCTCTGATAAACCCGTACCACATAGCCATTGAAGAGCGGGATAATTCCTATGGTTATCCCCTGGATGATCATCAGCAGTATGAGCGTTATCCATCGCTGCCATTGCTCAATCAGTCCTCTTCTCACAAATTCTGATGCGTCAGAGAGTATTACCTCATATGATGTCATGGTGCCTCTGTACCTACGAGGAGAAAACAACATATCAGGCTGCCGGTATGATCCCATTGCAGGCATACTGTTCTCGAAAAAAAGATGAATTTTCAGGTTGCCTTATCGTAGAAAAAATTACACGTGCAATGACCGGCCTGATCCAGTTCATCCTGGTGGTATATGCAGGGGCAGATTATTTTTTTATCCTGTTCAGGATCTCCGGAGCGTATCCGGCACGGACAATACCCGGCACCAAACTTTCCGGTATTCCGTGCGAGTCCCTTGATCACTGCCCCAGTCTGTTTCTCGTCAGGGTTGAGCATCCAGCCATGTTCTGAAGCATACTGCTCAGCCCACTCTCTAATTCTCTTCTCCTGATCCCCTTGCTGGTCTTCATTCATACATCGTCATCTCTGCAGAGTAATCATTCTGAACTGACTTCAATATTATCCTCCAAATCCTGGTATTATCCGTTCCAGAACCCGCCGGTATGCAGTCATGACATCTCCCTGTTCAAACCGGTAGACATCCTTGTCAAATGATTCTCCAGTGGATTTATCCCAGAGTCTCATCGAGTCCATACTGATCTCATCTCCTAGCAGAATCTGCCCGTCAGTTTTACCAAATTCAAGCTTAAAATCGACAAGCCTGATACCATACTCATCAAAGAACTGGCAGAGAATATCATTGATCTGCAGGGCTACTACCTTGACTGCTGCAAGTTCAACCGGATTCAGAATGTCTAGGGCAACGATCAGTTCATCGTTGATCATCGGATCCCCACGCTCATCATCTTTGTAGTCGATAGCAATGACCGGGCGGGGGAGTACGGTGCCTGATTTGACCGGATATTTCTTTACCATAGAGCCGGCTGCGACATTTCTTACAATGACTTCAAGCGGTATCATTTCAAGCCGCTTTACAATCATTATATCTGGTGCGGGTCTGCTGATAAAGTGGGTCTTCACCCCGTTCTCTTCGAGCAGTCGCATGAAGAACTCAGATGCGGTTGCGTTAAACCGCCCCTTGTTCTCAAATTGATCATGCTTGACCCCGTTGAAAGCTGTCATATCATTGCGGAAGACAACTTTCAGTTCATCCGGATTCTCAGTCCGGTAGATCGATTTGGCCTTGCCCTCGTAGAGGAGTGTTTCCGTATTCATAGCATACCTCTCTCATTAATTCTGTTCTGAAGACTCATGATACGATCCTTCATGCGGTCAGGGTACCATCCCTTGTTGATATATTTTGGGTAGATACAGAGCCGTTCACGCAGAGTATATCCGGTTGTCATCTCTTTCAGTTCATCGATCTGTGGCCAGGGGTGTTCAGGGTTGACATAATCGATGGTTACCGGTGAGACACCTCCAAGATCAGTCACCCCGCAGGGGAGAATTGATGCTGCATCGACAAGGTTTGGCGGTATCTGGATTGAAATATCACCAGGGAGGATCTCATCAGCCAATCTCACCGTCTCCTGCATGATAGCTGTGGTTGCACCTGGTATTCCAGCCATATCAGTCCCTGGCTTTGGACAGAAGTTCTGGATGATCACCTCCTGGATATGATCATATCGCCGGTGCAGGTCTGCAATCACCTGCAGTGAGTCCCGCCTGTCCTCATATGTCTCACCAACCCCGATGAGCAGGCCGGTGGTAAACGGGATTTTGAGCTTTCCTGCTCCCTCCATCATCTGAATCCTGGTCATGGGTACCTTTCCTGGAGATCCGGAGTGGGCAGCAATCTCCGCTATTGTCTCGAGCATCAGGCCCATGCTTGCATTCAGGGGTGCAAGCTGCTCCATATCAGCGTCGCTGAGCACCCCTGCGTTTGTATGAGGGAGTATTCCGTATGCTATGGCCTTCTCTGACATTGCCGAGCAGTACTCAATGATGGTCTCATATCCAAGATCATTCAGAAAATGTGAGAATCCAGGGACTTCTTCTGGTCGTTCACCAAAGGTGAAGAGTGCCTCTGTGCATCCGGTCCTGACCGCGCTCTGTAGGATCTGATCCACCTCAGACGGGGTGAGGATCGATCCTGCACCGGGTTCTCTCCGAAAGGTGCAGTATCCGCACTGGTTTCTGCAGACAAAGGTGAGGGGGATGAAGACATTTTTTGTATATGTGATCACCGGGGATTCATCCGCTCCCCGGGCAGATTGGTCATATGTTCTTATTCTCATGGTATGGTCTCCGCATAGACAGGATCTGAATAGAGTTTATCAACTAGACTCCTCCATATTCTTTCATCATTTTTTATCAACATTGCATGAAAGAGACTCGCTATCCAGGTTGGGTAAGATCCATCATTCCAATTCACAATTTCCGCCTTATCTGGGGAATAATTTATAGTTGGTGTTAATGGCTGATCAACCCAGAATCAGAAATCAAAAAGGAAGGGGTGATGTTAAAACTTCTCTGCCTGGAGCACTCATTCTTGAAATCGGTGATGGAACTGATTGAACTATGGGTGAAGATATGCTTGATGAAATTGCAGTGGAAGGAGAATTGAGGATTAATTTTCCATAGGCAGTAATCGTTACACCTGCTCTCACGGTTACTGTCTTTGACCAATCCTGATATCCGGACTTCTTTATCGAAATGATATGCTGACCAGCTGGGATTCCTGTGATCGTCTTAGGAGTTATATAACCCGTATTTTCATTATCGATAAATATCTGGGCACTGGAAGGACTAGATAATGCTGCAATACTACCTCCGGTTGATAGAAGGGTCGCTGAAACGGAAGTGGTCTTTCCATTCTGGATTGTTACTGTTTTAGAGTAATCTGCATATCCATTTTTAGTTAGGCGGATTGTATGCTGGCCGACAGTTAGGGTACTGATTGATGCAGGACTAATCTTCCCCGTATCAGCTCCATCAATCCAGATACCTGCTCCTGTCGGTTTTGAGGAAATAGCCAAAGTACCCGATCGTGAAAGGGATGCTGATACTTTGGTGGTTTGATAGGCAACTATGGTAATGTTTTGGGTATATTCTGAGTATCCTGATTTGATAAGTTTCAGAGTATGTGGGCCGATTGGGATAGAAGAGATGGTTTTGGGTGTCTGAAAATTGGTGGATGAGTTATCAACCCAGATTGTGGCTCCTGATGGGCTGGAGGAGACTGAAAGGGAGCCGTATCCTGGGATTGGTGTAGGTGTGGGAGTTGGGGTTGGTCCCGTGCCTTTAAGTTTTACAATCCAATAGTCAGACCGACCATGGGCTTGATTGACATCACCACCATTATCGGTTGCATAGCCTGCCACAATAAACCCTCCCTCACGAGTCTGTCGGATAGCCATTGATTCTTCATTTGATTTACCACCCAAGCTTTTTTGCCACTCAATTGTTCCAGCTGCATTGAGTTTTACGATCCAATAATCATTCTTTCCATGATTCCCTGATACATCACCATCATTTCCTACAGTTGTTCCCGCTACGATATATCCTCCATCGGAGGTCTGTTGGATGCTTCGGGCATCATCAGAACTGTTACTACCTAGGCACTTTTGCCATACGATGGTTCCGACAGAATTGAGTTTTACAACCCAATAATCAGAGTAATTATGTCTTCCAGCAACATCACCATTATCTGAACTTGTGTATCCAGTGACAATGTATCCCCCGTCTGATGTCTGTTGGATGCTGTATGCTTTATCATAATAACTCCCGCCCAAGCACTTTTGCCATTCGATGGTTCCGACAGAACTGAGTTTTACGACCCAATAATCATCGGCTCCATGAAATCCATACAGATCACCATTCCTTGAATCGGAATAACCAGCTACAATATATCCGCCATCTGAAGTCTGTTGAATGCTTCGTGCTTCATCAGTCCCTGTTCCACCCAGACACTTTTGCCATACGATTGTTCCGACTGAATTGAGTTTTACGACCCAATAATCATAGGTACCAGCATGATTTCCCGAGACATCTCCATCGTTCGACGTTGTCCATCCAGTAACTATATATCCGCCATCTGAGGTCTGTTGAATGCTTTGTGCTTCTTCAGTCCCGGTTCCACCCAGACACTTTTGCCACACGATATTTCCGACTGGATCAAGTTTAACAACCCACATATCATTCTTCCCAACATATGGACCATGATATCCTGATACGTTACCATCGAATGAATCTGTACTTCCCGCTACGATGTATCCCCCATCTGAGGTCTGCTGAATACTATTTGCCTCATCTCCATGGCTGCCCCCTAGACACTTTTGCCATGCCATTTTACCAACTGAGTCAAGTCTTACGACCCAAAAATCATAATAACCGTGAGTGCCTTTCACATCCTCATCACTTGATGTTGAGCTTCCCGCTACGATGTAACCGCCATCTGAAGTCTGGCGAATATCATTTGCATAATCGTAATTAGTTCCTCCATAACACGTAGCCCATTCAATGGCTGGTGCAGTTCCTAATAGAACTGAATTGGAGGCAATCTCATCTTCGAAAGAATAAGGTTGGATACTTTGATTCCCTACGGGAGGTGAATGAATCCCCGCGTTTTCACCAATTCCTGTTTCGATAATGGACACCGATGGAATCTGTGATTGTAAATCTGGTACAGGCACCGGTACCAATTCTGCACTTCCAAATGAGGCAAACAGGCAGATCATAAAAAGAATCCACAATTCCTGTTGCAGTTCTATAGGCATAATAGATCATGAATGTGGGGAAATATATTAAGAGTGGTTACTCCTGATTTCCCATGAAAATAGCGCCCCTGCATGTTAACTTATTGCCATAATAAACTGATACTATGTTCATTGTTTCGGGTGTGGGCCGCGTAGCAGTTCATGAATATTTCCTTTGTAAATATGGGATCGACGTTCTGCTTTCCATCCGAATCCCCTCGATGCTTTTTTCCTCCAGGAAAAATTACTCAGCTGAAATCTTGTGCTCCCTGGTCTAAGGCGTCAATTATTGAGGTTGAATCGAGAGTTTCACATAGATTGTTCATTAGAATGGCATACAAATAATCAACATAGTATTATTATTGGAGTTTGTTCTGTGAAGGGTTTTGAATATAAATATTTCTTAAAATATGCTCAATCGGGGCAATATATGGCCCTTAATTTGCTTCATTGGGCAGCCTCTATTGGAGCCCGTCCAACTAACCGATATCTGGTTGGATAGATTCATATTTTGCCACATTTTGAAAACCGATGTGAATAAATGTTTAAACGGTTGGTTGGGTGGCCTCTATTGGATATCTGTGTTATGAGGAAATTGGAGTTCTAGATCAACCTTGATTATCCGCGCATAAATTGTCACTTATATTATCAATACTCTTTTTACAAGAAAATATTATTCACAAACGGTTTCCACTTATCACAGATCCATCTGTCTCAAAGGCACCATTCATCCGGGTGTGGGGGGGGTATAGTCGAAATAATCCTCAGTATGAATCTGTTACATAGACCATTTTGAGTGATACAATGAGGTCTATTCGAATGAAAATTTGAGATAACTCTCAAAAAAATCCCCTCCTTGTTTGATGATAAACCCTTTATGCAACAACTTCTTTTGCTCTCTTGTAGTAATATATTGGAGTGACATAGTCTATTGAGAAGGTTTTTTTCATCATAAGATTAGGATACATAGATTTTTTTGCGCTTTATCGATCCTTTTTTCAGTAAGGGACCATAACGGGTGTACAGTATGAGGGTACCGGTTGTCATCCCGTTTAAACCAATTCAGCCAAAAACACGCCTGTCTTGCATTCTCTCTGACCTGGAGCGGGAAGAACTAGCGCTGATGATGCTCAGTGACGTTCTTGCTGCTGTCAGGAGTGCCGGATGTGATCCGCTGATACTCTCAACCGCTCCCTTTACTCTGCCTGGTGATGCTTCACTCAGAATCGAGATCCTAGAGCAGGGTCTGAATGAGGCTCTTGATACCTTCTGCGGCGCGACGAGTGGGCCACTTGCTATCATCATGGCAGATCTGGCACTTGCAGATCGATCGTCAGTGCTCAGTCTTCTGACATCAGGATATGACATGGCTGTTGCCCCTGGTCGGGGTGGGGGGACAAATGCAGTATATATTAGATATGCGGATCGATTCAGAGCGCAGTATTATGGGACCAGTTTCCTGAAGCATACACAGTTTGCTAAAGATGCAGGTATGTCCTGCGCGGTAATCGATTCGTTCAGATTGTATTGTGATGTCGATGAACAGGAGGATCTGGTTGAAGTCCTCCTTCATAACACCGGAAATGCCCGAAGTTACCTGGAGTCACTAGGATTTCGCATTGAATCCAGGAAGAGCAGGATTGGTGTTTGCAGAGACTGATAGGAACTGTCCCGGTGTGATATCTTACTTTTTTAAGTGAGGACTTGGATCTGGCAGGTGAAGACAACTTCTCTCATCCCATGATTCACCGATACAAAATCCTTCAAATTCTGTGATGACTGCTTCAATGACGATATAGACTGCACAATCCTTGCGCAGACATCCGGTCCTGACCGTCTCTCCCCGCCCTGCAGAAACATGGAGATGGAGTTTGGGTCCGGTCTGCCCTGTTCGGATCATCCCGGTTCCGATCAGTTCATGTCCTGATAAATGATCCCAGACCGGATCCGGGGGAAGGACTGGCTCTCGTGGCCCGGTAACCAGAGACCCGGAAGATACCGCTCCGATGAGGTGCACCATTCCTGATGCGATCTGGTTTTGGGTGATGAACTCCTGAAGGCCTGCCAGAAGATCTTCATCATGATCAAATCTGATATAAAAAACTCTTCCGATAGTTCCTGATGCGTATTGCATACCCAGGTGGTTAGTTACCGGGATATATCAGGATGTCATCTTTTTGAAGCCCTCACCGGCTGTTCCTGCATGCTCTGACCCGCTCCCTCACCTGTTGGTGCTTGGCGAGCGTAGTTGCAAAGAGCCAGTCAAATAACGTTGGCAGGTCATGCTCCAGGATTTTGATTCCTTCCTCAGTAATTCCCCCGGGTGTTGCAACCCGACTGATGAGATCATCGGGTTTTACTCCATCATGAAGGAGGAGTGCCGTCCCTAATGCGGTTCCCAATACCATCTCAAAGGCTTCTTCATACGAGAGGCTGCTATGTCTGCTCCCTGCAGCGGCAAACTCCATAAACATCTTGGTGATGAGGGCCGGCCCACAACTCATGAGATCGCCGGCGGGTTCAAAGAGATTCTCCTCAACCGTGATAACCCGGCTGATGGTTCCAAAGAGATCTTCAATAAATGCGGCCTCTTCAGAACTGACTCCAGGGTGATGATAACAGAGAGAAATTCCTGCCTGGACGGTGGAACAGACTGAGGGAAGGATACGGGTTATTCTGCCGGGGTGGGCTGATGCTATCAGATCAGCCCTGATACATCCGGCAATTGAGATGATGTGTGCGTCTCCCCCTTTTATCTGATGGATCTCAGAGAGTACAGAGAAGAGATCAAGGGGCCTGACCCCAATGATAATCACATCAGCAGCCGCCGCAAGTTCCTGGTTGCTTCCTGCGAGTCTGATTCCTGGCCAGGTGGTGAGGAGTTCTGATACCTTCTCTCCGGTTCTCGTAGCAACGATCACCTGACCGGGCGTGAGGGCACCTGATGAGAGAAAGCCTCTGGCCAGCATGCTGTTCATCTGTCCGTACCCAATAAAGCCGATCTTCTTCATCTCATTCCTCTCCGTAATTAATGTGTGTTATATTATGGATGGTCACGATAGTATCTGATGGTGTCAGAGTTTATCAGAATTCCTGAAGAGCTACTCTCCATAACATGCTCATCTGGTTATCATCTGGTTGCATCCGTCATACCAGATAATCTGGAGTCATAATCACTCTCACCATTATAAGGTTCCTCATGAATATGCCAGTTTTTTTGGAATATCTGCATATTATCCTTATGATTGATCCTTATCAGGGAATGTTTATGATGACCTGCTCGCATATGTACATGATATGATATGGAAGCGTGACTGGGGTCTGACCTGGCGGATTGTCCTGACATGGTCACTCCTGCTGATCGTCTACCTGGCATTTATTACAATTCTCGTGATGCTTGGCATCAATGCATGGTTTATTGTCATTATAGCAGTCGGAATGGGGTTAATTCAGTACTTCTTCTCAGATCGGATGGTATTGATGAGTACTGGTGCCCAGGTTGTTGAGTATGATGAGGCGCCAGATCTCCATCGGATGATTGAGAAGCTCTGCTCTGAATCAGGCCTTCCAAAACCACGAATTGCAATTATGCAGTCACAGGTTCCAAATGCATTTGCTACTGGAAGAAGCCCTACTCATGCAGTAGTTGCAGTTACCGATTCTATAACAAGGCTCCTGAATCCGCAGGAGCTCGAAGCGGTCTTAGCCCATGAACTCTCGCATATAAAGAATCGGGATATCCTGACGATGACGTTCGCGTCATTTATTGCAATGATTGCCTCCATGATTATGCAGAATTTCATCTTTGCCTCAATATTAGACCGTCGTGAGGGAGGGGCATGGATTATTGCCGGAATTGTTGCCGCTGTTGTATGGGTTCTTTCAACTATTCTAATGATGGCGCTCTCCCGGTACCGCGAGTATGCAGCAGACCGGGGAAGTGCCTATATCACAAACAATCCGCAGGCATTGATATCGGCCCTGACTAAGATAAGCGGTAGGATGGATTATGTTCCGACTGAAGCAAAGTTAGCTGCTGAAGGAGCAAATGCGTTCTACATTATTCCCGCAATATCAGGAAAGACCATTGCAAGCCTCTTCTCTACCCATCCTGCTCTTGAGAAGCGAATCGCAAACCTGAAAAAGGTTGAAGCCGAACTTCGGGGATACTAATTCCCCTTAATACTGTTTCTGGGGCAGGTTGATCGATTATCCCTGTTCTCTCTTTGTCTCTTATTTGTTATCGTGAAGGTTTGCGATAGGCAAGGCCTTGGAACACGGCGATTTTATCTCCATCCTGATTAGTTACCTCAACCACATACGAACCAATCTTTGAATTTACTGAGAACTCCCTTGCTTCTGCGATGAGGGTTCCTTCTCGTGCTGCCTTCATATAGGTGATGGAGGTGTTGATTGCAACTGATGGAATGCCATGTGAGTTACTGGCAACGGCAAAGGCAACATCAGCAAGTGAGAAGACAACCCCACCATGCACCGTTCCGTGACTGTTTAAGTGTCTGTTTGTGATGTTGAGGGTCATTGTGGCCTGACCGATTGACGAGGCTGTCAACTCGATGCCCAGATCCCGCGAAAAGGTGTCTGCTGAGAAGAAATCAGTTGCCTTATCCATAGGTTTGGTTGGGTCTCTGCGGTATTATTGCTATTCTGGAAGAGGTATTGATCCGAGAAGTATTGATCCGGGTGGAGAGAATGTCCACAAATCGGTCATGATTACATCCAATACCACAGATTATCTATCAGTTTAAACAGAATTCATATCAGGTAATCAAGGCATGAGGACGATTGTAGCAGGAGAGAAGTGATGGAAGAGAGGGGGTATGAATCCGGAGGGGATGTTGCCTTCACGCTTCGGGAAGAGATGGGCGGGTGTATGCCCATAGATATCTGGTATGACGGTGATGTGTTTGTCTTTCACCCTTTTGGAAGGGTTGATGCCGGGTACTCGGTGGACCTTGATGAGAATCTGACCGAAGGAATAGGGCAGGGGATGCGTAAGATTGTACTTGACCTGGGGGATATCCCGTACATCTCAAGTTCTGGTCTTCGTGCTCTCATAAAAGCCGCTAAATCCCTGAAGGTACTGGGAGGAAAGATGGTCTTCTGTAATATTTGTCCTCAGGTCAGAGATGTCCTTTCTATGTCTGGCCTGCTCAGGATCTTTTCTGAGTATTCTACATCAACAGAAGCGATAGCCGCTTTTGAGCAGTCAAAATTCTAACGGTTTTTAACCCCGCTATTCCTTTTGAGAAACCTCCGGCCGAGCCGCAGGTGAAGTGGATTATCTGTTGGTTCTGATCAGAAATCTTTACAATCAGGGAAAGAATAGAGTCTCACCGAAAAAAAGAGTATTCGAAGATTAGGGCAGCTCATGCGACAACGATTGCGAGGTCGTACTTCTGCTCAGCTTCAGTTGCGTCTGCCTTCATGAAGGCTGCACTGAAAGTCTGGTTCCCTGCTGCGATTGCCTTGACGCTGAACTCTTCCATACCCTCGACCATGGTGGTGTTTGCATCGAGTTCAAGACCTTCGCTGACAGTGGTGTTCCACTTGCCGCTCTCGTCGTTTGGAAGGCTGATCAGAACACTCTGGTCAACAGTCATGTCGAGTGAGGTGATGTTCAGGTCTGCTTTCAGAGCCTCAACAACTTCAGTAGCATTGACATCATCAGCAACTGCGGTTGCGTTGGTGGTTTCTTCAACTACTGCAACAACCTCAGTGACTTCAGTTGTGTTTGCTTCAGTGGTCATTTCTGCTGCTATACATCCGGGCACGAGCAGGAGAGCTGCTGCCAGGAGAATGAGGAACGTTGAGATCCGGTCCATATCACTTGGTTGCATCTCCTGACATATGAATATACATGGTTTGTGTTGTGATCTGAGCGGGCAGGTCAGAAGCGAAGAAGATCCAATGTATAGTGTACATTACATCGCGGAAGATCTATCCTTCTTGGTAGGTGTTTTTCACTATCTGTCTGCATAACATCCGCGCAATATTCTTAAATCCTGACCTCGGGCATATATATTTTTACTGTACATGAGAGTTGATGAAACCGAATCTTATCTAATAGCGTGGCACCTATCTGTTGTCAGATACTATGTCACTTATCGAGATTGGTATGCTGGGGTTTGTTATTGGCCTTACCGGAGCTCTGGCACCAGGTCCTACCCTGATCGCAACGATTACTACCACTATCCGTAATGGATGGATGAGTGGTCCACGGGTCACGGGGGGCCATATCATGGCAGAAATTTTTGTCGTCATCCTGATCGCGCTCGGTATCCCGTTTTTGCCCGCTGGGGGAGCTGCACTGATATCCGGCATTGGTGGAATTGCCCTGATCATCTTTGGAGTACTGACGATACAGGCTGCAAAAACTGCAACCATCGCCGCTGAATCAGATAGTTATCAGGGTTCTTCCCCGGTCATTGCCGGCCTGGTTACCAGCCTCTCAAATCCATACTTCTGGATCTGGTGGTTTTCTGTCGGCAGTGCCCTCCTGGTCACCTCCTATACGTCCGGGGTTGCCGGACTGCTTGTCTTCATTGCAGGTCACTGGATTGCTGATCTCAGCTGGTTCACCCTGGTTTCAGTAAGTGTACATAAAAGTCGCGTCCTCCTCGGTGATCGGGAGTACAGAATGATCCTTGTGGGATGTGGTACCATACTGCTCATCTTTGGACTCTGGTTCATCCTCTCTGGCCTCCATGTTTTTCCGACTTCGGGATAACTTGAATCTATGATGAAAAGGATCAGGCTCCCCTGATTGCAGTTGCTTTGAAGAAGGAGTAACAGAATGTTCCATCCGGTTCGCATGTTCGGAGGAGACCTTTTACCCCTTCATCAAATACTGTGGCTGTAATAAGGCCGCTTCGAACTGCATCATCTTTAATCCCTTCAATCATTGCAGTAAAAGTCTTCCTGGTGAATCCATCGACCAATCCCGGCCGGCTGGTGTCTACATACACCATCCTTGGAGAAACCTGGATATCTCTAAACCCTGACCCGGTTAGGAGAGGAAATAACTGTCTGCCGATACATGCATCTCCCCCGGCACGCCTCTGGAGTTCTATCTGGCAGTGCACAACCTGCATAGCGGCTTGATTATCGGGGTGAAAGTATACAGAACCATGATCCCCCTCGATCAGGGTGATGGTTCCTCCGGGTTTAATGATTCGGCGTAGAGAGTTCAGTGCTGAGTGGGGCTCTTTTAGGTGTTCGAGCACAAAGCAGAGGATAATATGATCAAAAGATCCATCCGGAAAGGAGAGATCATGGATATCTCCATGGGCAAAAGTGACCTTGTGTGCATAAACCCCGCCGTCTGCACTTTCAATCCGTTTCCTGGCGATATCCAGAGAAACAGGTGATATATCTATTGAATGAATGGTACAGCCGGGATTCTGCCGAGCGATAATTTCGGTCTGGGCACCGGTTCCACACCCTGCTTCCAGGATATGGCTCCCGGATGGAAAGAGGGTGTCATGATGGAGGATAGTAGTAAGGGTTGCTGCCTGATCAGCGAGACGACTTGCTTCTCTGGATGAATATCCATGGACATAATCGGTATTATCCATACTACTCGTTGCAGGTCAGAAGAGAGATAGTTTCTTCTGAAAGGTCCGATCTGGTCAGGCAATCCTCACATCATAGTCATGCTTATCAAGTCCCTGGAGCACGGTCGAAAGCCGTATGAGATCGGATCTGAATGTTCTCCTGATGGTCTCAAGCGATGGATGGGGTCGTATCAACGTGCCAGATTGCATAACCGGTTCTATCAGGAGTTCACCGTGGTGAAGAGATCCCGTCGGGACCACCAGGTCATGATCACAGGTCTCGCCCGCGTATACCCGCCGTATCTCACGGCTTCCCGGGACTGTCACCTTACCAGTACTGGTCTTGAACCGGGGAATTCCCTCATATTCAACCAGTTTGTAGGTCATATCAAGGTACGGATTATCCGATGAAGTGAGGAGCCGGGTGCCTATCCCATACCCGTCTATGGGAAGGTTCTCTATGTTCCACCGTTCAATGTCAGACTCATCAACACCTCCGCTTACGATGATCCTCACCTCCTGATGCCCCCGGGAGTCGAGGATTGTTCGCACCGCAGGAACGAGTGTGCTTATGTCACCACTGTCTATCCGGACGGCTGCGAGAGGCAGGCCTTCATCAGCAAGGCTGGCAGCGAGATCTGCTCCCTTCAGGGTATCAAAGGTGTCGATAAGCAGGACTGGAGATTCAGGATATGTCCTGACATATGCCCTGAATGCTTCCTCCTCAGATGCAAAGGCGAGGATATATGAGTGAGCCATCGTGCCGGATACAGGAATATTGTAGAGCCTGCCGGCTTCAAGATTTGAGGTTCCGTCAAAGCCAGCGACATATGATGCCCGTGATGCGAGCACACCGCTTTGCGCACCATGGGCACGACGAAGTCCGAAATCAATGAGCGATGCTGATCCTGAGACTGCAACGATTCTTGCGGCTTTTGAAGCGATAACTGTCTGGTGATGAATCAGGTTCAGGGCTAATGTCTCAAGTATCTGTAGTTCTGGAAGGTTTCCTTCCATTCGTACCAGCGGCTCGTTTCCAAACACAATCCTCCCTTCAGGGATTGCATAGAGATCCCCGGTAAATCTGAACTCTGAGAGCCACTCCAGAAATTCATTGCTAAACTTCTGTAATGACTGTAAATAGGTAATATCCTCTTGATTAAATGAGAATTGAGAGAGATATGAGCAGAGGCTCTCCAGCCCGCAGGCTACGATAAAGTTGCGTTCAGGGGGGAGGGATCTCACGGTCATGGAGAAGACCGCACGGCCGGTTTTTTTGTTCTCAAGCAGGCTCTGTGCCATCGTCAGTTCATACAGATCAGTAAAAAGCGCTGATGACATCAGATATTCTCCCATCTCCCCTGTAGGGACACCCTGTTCATCCACCTGATCACAGCTTCTGTTCGCGACCATACCCGATTCAGGTTCATCAGAACTTTTCCGTATCTACGGGGATTGATGCTTTCCGTACTGCTTCTGCAACAACCCTGGCAACCTCTCTATTGAGAGGATCCGGAAGGATACAGTCATATGTGGGTTTTCGCACGAATGATGCAATTGCATGAGCTGCTGCTATCTTCATCTCATCGGTGATCTGCATTGCTCCTGCATCCAGTGCTCCCCTGAATATTCCAGGAAAAACCAGGACATTGTTCACCTGGTTTGGATAATCACTCCGTCCTGTTCCTACTATTGCAGCCCCGGCATCGTGAGCCAGCCCCGGCATAATCTCAGGAACCGGGTTGGCAAGTGCAAATACTATCGGATCCGGTGCCATCGTCCTGACCATCTCCTGCGTTACAATTCCGGCAACTGAAACACCGATAAATACGTCCGCATCCACCATCGCATCAGCAAGAGATCCACTTCGCTCTGACTTATTTGTCTCTTCGGCAAGGATGAATTTATATTTATTATGATACAGGCCTGGTCTGCCCCGATAGATGATCCCCTCTGTATCACAGACGATCAGTTCTTTCACCGGTATACAGGATCTGGTATCATATCCGATGCATTTTAGGAGACGACAGATTGCATATCCTGCTGCACCAGCCCCGCAGACAACAACCCGGAGGTCATTCATCTCCTTCCCCGTCACCCTGCAGGAGTTGATAAGACCGGCCAGGACAGCGACGGCGGCTCCATGCTGGTCATCATGCATCACCGGGATACCGAGGTCCTGGAGCTCCTCTTCAATCTCAAAACAATAGGGTGCAGCGATATCTTCCAGGTTTATCCCGCCAAAAACCGGGGATATCCCCCTGATAATACGAACAATATCATCTCGTTCTGCGTCAAGGCAGATTGGATAGGCATCTATCCCGGCGAACTCTTTAAACAGGATCGCTTTTCCTTCCATGACCGGGATGGCAGCATAAGGGCCGATATTGCCAAGACCAAGAACTGCAGTTCCGTCTGAAATGATGGCCACTGAGTTTGCCTTCAGCGTATAGGTTCTGGTCAGGCTCTGGTCTCTGGCTATCTCCCGGCATACCTCAGCAACGCCCGGAGTATATGCCCTGCTCAAATCCTGTCTTGTGGAGAGAGGTACCTTTGAGCAGACTGATAATTTTCCCTTATTTGCTGCATGAAGTTCCAGAGCCTCCTGACCAATTGCAGTTCGCTCATCCGTATTCATTACTTCAATCTCCGGAGCCTGCAGGGATGAATGTTTCGGAGGAAAGAGGGGAGGTGATCGGTATGATTGTATGTGCTGAAGAATATAGGAGGGAATTTTTGGCCTGAATACCTCGCAAAAAATGTAGGAGGAATTTGGAGGATTTCAGGAAGTTCGGATGGACACGCACGCACTATGAAACCCGAGAGGGGCTCTCCTGCTACCCGGTGAAGAGTAGCGGTGTGATGAATAGTAGTAGCTTAAGCCGGGATATATAATTAACGTAGGGCGCTTCGACATTTCACGAAGTGCCCAATCATGAG
>DATMXW010000067.1:0-16640 GCA_035561295.1 Methanospirillum sp.
AGTAAGCACAGCTAATATATTGTAATTACTTATATAAAGATCAAACGATATAATGCAGGAGAACTTTATTTTGAACATGACATTGTAGAGATACCTTCGACATGGTCAGTTGAAACTTAACTTACCCACTTGAAACGACGAAGAGCCATCTAAAATAGGTAGTGATCAGATTAATGAACGCTTCAAACATGACATTGTAGAGTTAGAAATTATCCTTGTTGTAGAGGATGAACGTGTCCAGCAGAAGGTAATCGGGGCTAAACTTCATCAGCTTGGATACCCTGTATGTTATGCAGGGAATGGTCAGTCAGCTCTTGATCTGATGAGGACCCAGCAGGTCGATCTAATCCTCCTAGATCTCATGATGCCTGGGATGAACGGGTATGACGTGCTTGAGGCGATGAAAGCTGATGCGGAACTTCGGTTTATTCCGGTTATTATCCTTTCAAGAATAGAGGATATGGACAGCATCATCCGCTGTATCGAAGTCGGGGCCACTGATTACCTTACCAAACCGGTAAACATGACACTTCTTTCAGCAAGAATAAAAGCCTCACTTGCCCAGAGAAGACTTCGTAATCATGAGGTTGAATATTACAAGAGTATCGAAACAATTAGCAAAAAACTGGAGCTGATGGACAGAATCACTCGCCATGATCTGGCGAACAGTTTGACAAAAGCAAGAGGATATTCTGAAGTTCTGGAATCTTATGTCAACGATGGGGAAGGTGCTCAGTACCTTGAAAAACTGGGTAATTCGCTTGATGAGATCACAAATACGCTTGTATTTGCCAGAACATACCACGACATCGGAAAAAAGGAACCGGCCTGGCAGCATATCCTCAGTATTCTCTCAAAGATCCAAGAGAGATGTTCACAAAACATCATGGTGACAGTTGCCACACCTGATTGCGAAGTGTATGCAGATCTCATGCTTGAAATGTCTTTCTTAACCTGGCAGATAACTCGATCAGGCATGGGGAGAGGGTAACCAGAATAACCATATCAGGCTCAGAAACGAAGGATGCATACCACCTTGTTTACTCGGACAATGGAGTGGGAGTACTCGAAACAGATAAAGAGCGGATTTTCATGCAGGGCTTTGGAAAGAATACCGGTCTTGGCCTTTTCCTCATCCGTGAGATCCTGGGCATCACCGGGATCTCCATTTGTGAGAACGGTGAGCCTGGAAAAGGGGTACGATTTGAGATGAGCATTCCGCTGCAACACTGGAGACTGACTTGACCAAAACCCAATGCTCAATGACGCAGCATCAGGATGAGATCACTTCATTGCCTCAAAAGCCCGTGATAGTTCACTCTCCAGCTGTTCAAGAAGAGGGGCTGCACCTTCAATCGTTCCTGCCATTCCCAGTTTCTCAAGTTCCAAGCTTATCCCTGCTATCGCTCGAGCTCCTACTTCCCCGCTGCTTCCTTTGAGAGCATGGGATGCCTCCATGAGAGCGGTCGGGTCAGCATTTTTCACCGCCTCTTGCATCTTATACATCAGTTTTTGACTGTCCTCCCGATAAAGAGTAAATACTTCTTTTAAAAAGTCAGAATCGCCAGTTTCCGCAAGGGCTTTCAGTTCTGCCAGGACTGAAGAGTCAAATGGTCCTGTATCAGGCGCATCTTCAAAGCCCGTGGCTTTTCTGCCAGGACGTCTGCTTCTTTGCAATGCTGCAACTAGATCAGGGATCCTGACCGGCTTTGAGATGTAGTCATCCATCCCGGCTTTTAGACAGAGTTCCCGGTCTCCTCTCATTGCCATCGCGGTCATAGCGATGATATATGGGCGTGATTGCTGTGGAAAACTCTCGCAGATCTGACGTGTTGCCTCAAGTCCGTCCATGTCAGGCATCTGAACATCCATGAGGACGACGTCATAGGTTCTTGTCAAAACAGCTTCAAGAGCTTCATGCCCGTTAGAGGAGAGATCTGCCAAATATCCCATCCTCTGAAGGATGTGGAGGGCAAGTCTCTGATTGACGGGGTTGTCTTCGACGAGCAGTATCCGCAGTGGCAGGTGCTTTGAAAGATGGGGATCAATCTCTGTGGTCAACGTTCGTTCAAGTGGCTCTTTGGTCTGTGATGCCCGGATGGTGCAATGAAAGACGCTACCTGGATTTTTCTCTCCCAGTGTCTTCAAGAGGCCGGGTGCAGGAGATTCGAACCACATGGCACCCCCCATCAACTCACAGAGCCGGCTGCTGATCGCAAGACCCAACCCGGTTCCTCCATACCTGCGTGCGATAGAGGTGTCGACCTGGCTAAATGATCTGAAGAGACGATCGGCTCTGTCGGCAGGAATGCCGATCCCGGTGTCAGTCACCGAAAAGTGAATATCATACACCTGATCTCTCTCTTCTGATAGGTGCGTCGAAATGCGTCTTGCAGAGACCTTGATCTGAATAGAGCCGGTTTCAGTAAATTTTACCGCGTTGCTGACCTGGTTTACCAGGATCTGCCTTGTCCGCATCTCATCCCCGATGATAGCCTCAGGCACTGTATCATCAATGATGGTTATTACCTCCAGCCCTTTCTCTGCTGCCTGAGGAGCAGTAATGCTGATCACACCTTTGACACAGTCGTGGAGGTGGAACGGATACCTTTCAAGTTCCATCTTTCCTGCCTCTATCTTGGAAAAGTCAAGGATGTCATTGATGATAGTCAGCAGAGCTTCCCCGCTTCCCCTGATAATCTCGGTATAATCACGCTGTTCTGGCGTCTGTGTTGTGGCAAGAAGTAGGCCGGTCATACCAATAAGCCCGTTCATTGGTGTGCGGATCTCATGGCTCATCATAGCGAGAAAGGCACTTTTGGCGTGGTTTGCCTCGTCAGCCGCCATTTTCGCTGTAAGCAGGTTCTGATTGGCATCGGATAATGCCGTATTGGCAACAGAAAGTTCTGCGGTCCGTTCCAGGACACGCTGCTCCAGGCCTCCAAGGGTCTCTCTTAACTTTGCAGTCATCAGGTTGAAGGCACTGGCAAGAACGCCTATCTCGTCATCGGTGAGAACCGGAGCTTCCAGGGTCAGATCCCCCTGGGTGACTCTGGTAGCGGTCCTCGTGATCGCCAGGATAGGGCGGACGATCTGCCCGGCGAGCAGGTACATTCCTATTGCAAGCACCAGGGAGAGGAAGATACCAACTGCAAAGATCATCCATGCGAGCTGTCGTGCTGGTGCGAAAGCCTCTGCAACACTCATCTCAACAACGAGAGCGATCTTACGATCTGGCATCCATCTGTATACACCAATGACTGGAATCCCTGCGTAATTCGGATAAAGGCCGGAGTTGCTACTCCCCTCCAGTGCTGTGTTGATTCCGGGTGAAGAGAGGTTTCTCCCTGAAACGCCCTCCTTCATAAGGGGTGCTGCAGAGATGCAGGTATGTGATCTGTCAACCAGGTACGATTCCCCGCTTGCTCCAAGACCGGATCGTTCCAGGATGATTCTGTCGATTCTTGCAAAGGAAAGATGAGATGCAAGAACCCCTATCCGCTGCCCCCTCATGTTGAATATCGGTGTTACGATGGTGATGATAGGTTTGCCGGTAAAAGAGGATGGGTACACATTCTGGATGTTGGTAGCAGATAGGCCGAGGGTAAAGTAGGGGGCATCAGCCTGAGAGAGCCCTTCATGCGTCTTATTGGTTGAGTAAATGATCTTTCCATCAAGGTCAAGGATAAAGATCTCCTCTGAGTACGAGGTCTTGGTCAGGACAAGACTGAGCAGATCTGAAACCCTTTTGTATGCGGACTGATACTCTGGGTCAGAGGGCAGTCTCCCCTGGATAAACGGTACCTGTTGCTGTATTTCTGGCAGCCAGGCTATCATTACAAGATTTTGGATCTGATCATCTATCCAACGACTCAAACCATCATCCTTTAATGCTCCAACCGCATCAAGCCTGTCAAAGACCGACTGCTTCAGGGTGGTACTTGCCTGAAGGTATGCTGTGTATCCTACCAGGCTGACAACAATCAGAGACAAAAGAAGGAAGTAGAAGACCAGTCTGGATCTGAGATCTCTGTTCCAGAACATGGATTCTACTGCTTTTGTGGGAACTGATCCAAGGCGTCTATGTCAATCTGCCTGCTTCTGTTGTGATGTCCGCTATGAAATACTTCATCGAGAGGTTGTAGAGCATACCACTGGTATGCATCCCCTGAATTATCCCAGTTACTCTTTGGACGAATGAAGTCGGATCCCTGCCGCTCTTCTTGTCTATGGCAGGGGCCACATACCCATAAAAAGCGAGAGTGGGAAGTTGCTTTATTGGTGATCCACTTTTGATCGCGGTGGATCCTGTGCTATCGCTGGTGAGTATTGCATCAAGGTTTACTCCATCCCCCACTGATAAATCGTCAATTGCCATCTTTTCGTTGTTATATGTGAGGATTGTTGCATTTAGTATTGGATTGTTGTTCTTAGTTCCCGGAAGATTTAATGTTCCTTTCAGGTACTGCTCCTGGGCACATCCAACGCATGCACCTATTCTTTTGCCTGAGAGGTCTTTTGCCTCTTTATAGGCAGTATTGTTTGAATGGACATAGAAGTATGAAGGTAGAGCAAAGGTTGGTTGTGTGAAGTAAAACGAACTCAGCCGCTCCTTAGTAATGTAGAGAATTGGATAGATGTCCCATCTGTCAGCCCAGTTCCCGCTGTTTGTCTGGGTTCGGGGTGGTGTGACATAGCAGGCCTCAACACCAAGCTGACGTGCCACTTCTGAAGTAACATCGATATTGAACCCTTTGAACTCATCAAGGGTGTACTCAGACGGAGCGCATTTTGTCCCTGCCTTTCTCACCGCCCCTTTAACTAACTCTGAACTTGGTGGATAATCAACATCAACTGCTGAAACGAGGGTTCCTCGTGAGAGTATTTCAGCCAACTTGTCGGCTTTTTTTTTGGCATTTGAGTTTCCTGCTGCGGTGGAAGCAGGGTCATCAGTGCAATACCAAGTATTAGGATGATTAGAATGGCTCCGCCGATATAGTAATTTCTGGACATTGTATGACCTCTGACTGATGAAACAGACTCTGGATGTAGTGTTGCTTGCAAGGTAATAATGAGTATCCATTGGTGTCAGCTTTTTGGAGGTATCCAAAATCGTTGAGTAACCTTTGATGTATGATGTAATTCTGATGAGAGAGTCATAGGAAGACTGGTATGGGATGCAGGGTATCATCAGGAATATCCCTCTCTGAAAATCGCTGCTCATGCCCCGGCCAGGGCAGAATCCCCCCTCAGTAGAAAAACCCGTTGCTGCTCATCCGTATGGAATTAAACGGGTTGCTTTCAAGCGTCCGTGAGGTAGAAAACTCGGGTTCCCAGTAGTTATTCATCCCGACAGTATCCCGGATCAGCTTAGCCTTCTGTGAGCAGGTGCTCTTCTTTGTTCCAAAGTACGTGCAGATATCCTCAGCCGACTGATACGGCTCAAACGACCGGTCAAACAGAAAGTTCATCTGTCCGACTGCATAGATAATCCCTGCAGCCCAGACCTCACTCTTCCCCCGGAGAATCGGGCTTCCTTTCTTCCTGGCAAGTTTAGCTGCAACGGTCCGGCAGATCTCAGCGTACTCGTCATCAAGCCGCTCCTCACAGAACCGGTCGGTCAGATCGGTAATCGCAGTAAAACACTCCCGGCATACTTTTGGAATGGAAGAGGTATTCACCGGGTTGCGGGATGATGAGGTGGTATCCCCGATCTCCTCCTGAATAGCCATCATTACCTTGATGGCTTTTTCGGGATCTGTTTTCTTTAGATATTCAAGCAAAAGCCGTTCCTTGTCCCGCTCTAGATATGTTGAGATTGCATTCTCATCGGTGAGATCTACCCCCGCGATAAACAATTCATTGAGGATAAATGCCTCCAGTCTATCCTTTGAAATACCGAACTCTGACTTTGATGAGGACTGATCCTGCACAAAAAGGATCGTCTCAGAAATCTCATGGGCATGAGGCTGGAGACCTTCTTCTGCCAGAAACTTGAAGAACGCATGAAGGACTTGGGGTATGAGTGGTCTCTTCCCCTCTTCCATCGGGTAGAGCATATATGACTCAAGCGCCTCCTGCACGGTTGGTGCATCCCAGTTTTTTGGCGATGTACGGGCCTCATTGGTCATGATTATCAGAAATGTAGAAATGATCTCTACTGCCACTGATTCATCTTCCAGGTTAATACGAGAGAGATACCGGGAGTCAGTAAAGGGGAGGACCCAGGAAGACTGGGTAAAAATGATTGATTCAATCTGGTCTCTCTCAAAACCTTCCATCTCCTTTAATCCGACATCTTTAAAGTAACTCAGAACTGCGTCAGTATCCTCGATATCGATCCCGTCTTCTTCAGCTGATATGAGGAGCGCTTTTCTCACACGATAATTATCAACCTCATCCATCTCTGCAAAGAATTCATCATCAATCACCTCCGTGAGGGAGACAAGGTCACCCGCCCTCGGGTGAAGCTCCTGCTCATTCAGGTACTCAAAGAAGAGGTTGAGCACACCGGGGACTGCAAATACATAGTCATCATCCCTTGCCAGGCTGCGTGGATAATCAATCAGAAGGCAATGCTCAATGGCATCTGCAGTCCAGTCTGCTGGCTGGAGATTCTGATAATAGAGCATGAATTCGGTCAGATCAGTAAGGATCTCCTCAGCATACTCTTTCTCTGAATCATCCATGTATCCGGCAAAGACGCTGGGACAAAATCCTGGATACCAGGTGTTGATTACCAAATCCAGTTCTGGCTGTGGAGCCGTCTCAAACGCTGTCGGGAATTGATTGAACATAGCTGTTACTCATCGTTTGTGATCCTGATACATGAAAGATGCGAAGTTGATACGGTGAGATCGGATCCCAATACATAGCATTTTGTAATTCCACGCTGATATAAAAAAGAGTACCGTCGTATGAATTATGCCTATCCATCAAAAAAAAATCAGGCCTGGATTTGGGGGAGTAAATAATGGCACGGGTTCTCCTTGTAGATAGAGTTTCCTTTAACCGGGATATTACCCGATTTGCCCTGCAATATGGGGGGCATGAGGTCATTGGAGAGGCTGAAGACGGGAAAGAGGCGGTAGATCTATACGTCAAATTCCATCCTGATCTTGCCATTTTAGAAATAATCACTCAAAAACTGACTGGAATTGAGGTTTTGTCTTTTATTAAGAAGATGGATCCATCAACGAAAATAATCATCTGTTCATCTGTGACTCAGAGTCAGGTGATACGGCTCTCAAAAGTAAAAGGGGCAGATTCGTATATCATAAAACCATTTCAGATAATGAGTTTTCTCAGTGAAGTGAACACCGTTCTGGGAGTCGCGGCCTCCAATGAGGCTTTGAAGCGTACAGGTAAAACGAGGGTGAGTGAAGAAGATCTTGCTCTGATTTCGTCAAGAATATTAACCCGGACGATCACACCCGAAGAGTTGGATGCCTTTATTAAGGAAGCTCATCGATAACATATTCGTGATCTGCTCTTCAGGTGCTGATTAAGTAGGCGGATTGTTCTCATACTATGATCTCTCTGCATCTCCGTCTGCCATCTTAGGGATGCTCTATGATTGATCTCACAACACTGATGTTCAGTGTTCTGGTGGTTACTGCACTTCTCGCTATCCTGATGATACTTTCAGGGAGATCTCATACTAATTATCCTGGATACATCCTCTGGTCAGTCAGTCTTGTGGTTCTGGCATCCGCTCATATGCTTCTGATCCTGCGAGAGGTCATCCCTTTCGCCGTCTCTGTGATCGCCGGGAATTGTTTAATTATCCTTGGCCTTCTCCTGATGACAGAGTCTCTGTACCGGTTCTACGAGGCAACCCCACTTTGGAAAGGGTATTACCTCACCCTCCTTCCGTTTGGCATGCTAATTGCGATATTCACCCTGCTCATTGACAACATCTCGATTAGGGTACTCATCTTCTCTGCCTTTACCATCACCATCAGCATGGTGATCATATGGATGATCTCAACCCATACTCCCGGGAAAGATGATATATCCCGCCTCACGATAGTTTTTTTCCTCCTCTTTTCCCTGGTTCTTGGGATTCGTGCAGCAGACTGGATAATACACCCTGTAGGAAAGAACCTATTTGAGACTGGATCTCTCAATATCGGGATATATTTTTTTGATCTGATCACCATAGTCTCTCTCACATTCCTCTTTCTCTTCATGAATTATCAGCGCTATTCCCGGGATCTCAGGGATGCTCATGCACTCACTGCAGGTCTTATGGAGGATCTGGATCAGAGAAATCGTGACCTTGAGAAGGTCTCAATTCGACTCCTGACCCATAATAAAGAACTGGATTATAACGTTCAGGAACGGACAAAAAAGATCGAGTCTCTCCTTTTTTAAAAAGACCTTTTTATCAACCAGATCGCTCATGATCTCCGCACCCCGCTGACCCCGCTCGTCGCCCTGATCCCGCTCCTTATTGAGTCAACCAATGACCCTGAATCACGGGAACTGCTTGATATTCTTAATAAACGGGTTCAGCATATGAGAGATATGACTGAACAGATCATCAGAATGGCAAATCTCAACAGCCGGTGTTCGATCATGGATTATGAGGAGATGAGTCTTTCAGGACTAATCGATGAAGCGATCAGGATGAATGAGATCATGATTCGGGATCGCAATATCTCGTTTGAGATATCTGTTCCTTCCCATCTGTCTGTCAGGGTCTCAAAAATTTTCGGGGTTACTCTCATCTCAAATCTTATCAACAATGCGGTGAAGTATAATTTCCCGTCAGGGCGGGTAATTATTACCGCAGTTGAAGGAGACACCGGCGTCTCGCTCTCCATAGAAGATACCGGTATTGGCATGGAACCAAATACTCTTGAGAATATCTGGGATGAGTTCTATATCCATGACTCAGCACGCAGAGATCCGGTCTCAAAAGGACTGGGACTCAGTATGGTTAAAAATCTGGTCATTCTCCATGGGGGAGATATCACCGCTTCCAGCCCTGGAATCGGAAAGGGGTCTATTTTTGTGATCACGTTTTCCCGGGCATGCCGGGGAAATAGAATCTGCCCGGTTGTCCGGTGAAGATCTTCTAATCTTCAACAGATCCCGAACAAATTAGTATCTCCTGAGTAAAGATTAGGATATGGCTAAGCATACTCCAACTCCTGGCATCTGCATGATCTGTAAAGAAGAGCTTACCCGGGGTACCATCTCCCGGCATCTTCTCAAAAAACACCAGTCTGCATCTGGCACCAGCTGTTTTCTGATCCTGGTCACCACGTCGGATCCCTCGCCATACTGGCTGGCATTGATCGCCGATCAGCATGCCTCTCTTGCGGATCTGGATAACGTGATTCGGGAGGTCTGGGTTGAATGCTGTGGTCATATGAGCGCTTTTCATATTGGAGGCACTGAATATGCTACCACCTGGGATGGGGATGGTATTGATGACGAATTCTCAGATACTGAAGATATGCATATCGAACTCGATGAGGTGCTCGATTCGGGCATGTCCTTCTGGTACGAGTATGACTTTGGATCAACGACTGAACTGAAACTGAAGGTGGCCGGAGTGATCACCTGTGATGACGCACCTGAAGATGTCTTTATCGCCGGGATGAATACAAAACCTGACGCAGTCTGTGAAACCTGCGGTAAACCTGCTCAGTATCATTATAATGTATGGGAAAAAGAGCAGACCTTCTGTAATATCTGTGCAAAAGATGTGGATGATGAGTGCTATCTCCTCCCAATAACCAACTCTCCCCGAACCGGGATCTGTGGGTATGAGGGGGGAACCTATGATACTCCGCCTGATGACATCTCTGATGAGTGAGTACGAACGTCAGTATTCCCCCTTTTTTTGTGAAGACCCCATCCGGGACCTGCAAACTCACCCCTTTTGCTATGGTCCCTCTGTTGATTCTCCCTGATCCCCTGGGTGTTGTACTTCTGGTTTCTGGATCGTCACCCCATGGTGCTTCTTCAGGTAGGTTAGTATCTTCTCAGATTCATTCCACCGCTGGTCTAGCTGATCGATCATCCCGTCAATACGTATGATCTGCTGCTCAATTACTGCATATGAAGTTGGACAGAATGTTTCCGCGGTCCCGAGAATGACGGTGAGCGGGTTTCGAATCCCGTCATTGAGTATTGAAAGTTCTGCGATATTCTTCTGAATCTGGGATATGGCGGCTTCACGTTCCGCTTCAAAGAAGCGCCGTTCGGTGATATCCCTGACAAGAGAAAGACCAAACTGGACCCCCTCACGATCAAACACATGAAAGTTCACCTCGACCGGGATGATATCTGCAGCCGCAGTCAGAATCTCCCATTCAAATGTACACCGCCTGGTGGTGCATCCATACGGGTCAAGTTCTTTGATATCAGGATGAGCCGTAATACCCAGATGTACATACTGAGTGGAGCAGAGCTGGTCATGAGGATAGCCGGTCATCTCTTCGGCAACCTGGTTTGCATCCAGGATCTTTCCCGGAAGGCCGTTTGCATCAAATCCAAATAAAAATATTGCGTCATTGACATTGCGGAACAGGCCGCGGTATCTCTCTTCACTCTCTTTTATTGACTTTTCCTGGGCCTGACGCTCAGAAAGATCCTTGTTCTCTATGTAGAACCATTCATTCTCTTCAAAGGTGAAATACCAGATCATTGCTTCTACCGGTATCTTTCCTCCTGACTGGTCCTGAATGGTTGACTGTATCATGATTCGTCCCTTAGTCCTGGCCTCTGCTAATGTCTGCTTGACATCCTGCCTGGTAAGGTGGGTATACAGGGCGACCATACTCTCTCCGATAAGGCTCTCCCGAGATCTCCCGGCAGCACGACATATTGTCTCATTGACATCATAGATCACTCCTTGTGCATCAAGCCAGAGTATCATCGCATGACTGTGATCCACGGTGAACCGGGTCATCAGCAGGATATCTGCGGTTTTTTTATGTTCAGCAAGTTCTCTGGAGAGATCAGTGGTCTTTCTCTCAACGACCCGCGATAATGCCCGGTTCCAGAGTACAACTGTTCCAATGACAATGATAAGCACTCCGATAATTCCGATGATTACTATCAACAGAACCGGGCTGATAGCAGGTTTTGACAGGGTGGGAGAGATCCATTTTTTAAATATCTCCGTCCGTCTCTCCGGGGGTATCGCTTCAAGTCCTTTGTTGATTATCCCGACAAGTTCAGGGTAATCTCTCCTTATCCCAAAGGCATAAGAGAAATCATCAGGATTTTCCGGTTCGTATGAACCTGCCACATGGAGGTTGCTGATCCCTTCCGCATCCACATACCAGGTAGAAGCTGCCAGGTCTCCGAAGTAGGCATCTGCGGTTCCCAGAGATACACTCTCAAGGCCTGCTTTTACGTCAGGAACTTCTACGATCCGTATTTCGGGGTAGTTCTGCTGCAAAAGGAGGGTCGTGGTAAAACCAGCAACTGATGCGACCTTTTTTCCTGAGAGATCTCTGAGAGTGATGCCTCCCTGAACAGAGTTACGGGTGATAATAGGGAGGAGTGATCGATAAAATGGCTTTGAGTAAATTAGGTAGTCATCCCGCAGATTCGAGATGTATACTGCACCTAGTATATCAGAATCCCCTGTTTTGATGTTATTAACACATGTCCCCCAGTGGTCTTCGGCGGTAACACCGATATTTAATCCTGTATTTTTGCTGATCTCGGCAAGGAGTTCTGCTGATATACCCTGATATTCCCCTGTGTCAGTGAGTCTCTCAAATGGGGGATATGCAGGATCCGGACAGACCCGGACACTTGGATGCTGTAGTATCCATTCTCTCTCATGTTCAGTCAGATTAACCGGTGTATACCCTGTTATTGCATCAAGTGTTCCCATAGAGGGGATGAGAAGATCAACGAGAATTACCGCAAGAAGCGTGATGATGAGGGCAATTATCAGAATGGTCAGTCTGGGATTTGAAAAGGCTGAAGATCTGGTGCTCTGCTCCTCTTGTTTCTTCTTCCCTGGAATCATCGGTCACCTCCTCCATTCCCTTGGTCATGGGGGCCATGAATGATACGCTCCGGTCTCTCCTGCACCACCAGTATCCTGTGCCCTTGGTAGTTCCTCATCAGATTGGGTATTACAGGAGCAGTAAGATGGATGGGTGGTTGGAAGTAAAATAGATTGGCATTTATTTAAATGCTGACACAGTCTGTGAAACCTGGGGCTAACCTGCCCGGTATCACCGTGGTGAATGGGAAAAAGATCAGACCCTCTGCAATATCTGTGCACAAGATGTGGATGATTGGTGAGTATCCTGATTCGGGCTGGTTTGATTATAATACCAGCCTCTACCGGAAAATCAATCCCTCCGATTTCTGTACTGTGTCCACATCTCAGAGTTAATAATTCTATTCTGGTCTAATCTGTATTGTGCTCGTGACAACAGTGGAGTTAGACTTTGAAACTCGCAACAGCTTTAGAGACTTCACTCGCTCCGCCGTTCACCTGTTTAATGATCTGCTTTAACTCATCAATAGATGCAGCAGACTGTTTTGTAATTTGTGCGATTTCACCAGCTCCTTGAGAATTTCCTTCAAGCATATTAGATATCTCATTTATACTCGCAGTGACCTCCTCAACACTGGAAGCCTGTTCTTCAGACATAGCAGCCACCTGCTCGATATGCATTGATATACCCTCAACAGATTCGGCCATTTTACCAAAGACCTTCAGGGTATCACTCATCGCCACATTACCTTCCTGGATTGCTTTTTGGGCAGTGTAAGCTGAATTTCCTGCATCTTCTGACTTCTTCTGCAGCGAAGTTATCATCTCTGCAATATTTTCAGCAGATGTTCTCGACTCGGTAGCAAGAGACTTTACCTCTGCTGCCACGACTGCAAATCCTCTCCCAGCCTCACCTGCCCGTGCCGCTTCAATAGCCGCGTTCAACGCAAGAAGGTTGGTCTGACTGGCGATGTCGGAGATCAGACGAACAATCTTTCCAATCTGCTTCATATCCTGCTGAATCTCTCCGATAAGCCGGTTCATATCTTCTGCACTGACGGTGATAACCTGCATTCCCTCTTCGGCCTTTTTCGCAAGATCGGTTCCCTCTTTTGCAAGGTCATTGGAATTTTTGGTGTACTCTGACACCTCTTCGGTCTTTTTAGAGACGTCACCTACCGTAATGGTGAGATCCTCCATTGCCTTGAGGATCTGCTGGACGCCAAAGTTCCCCTGATCAGCATTCGTTGATACCTGGGTTGCGCTATTTGCCATCTGTCCGGCTCCCTCTGCTATCTCCCCGACGTTACCATGTGCTTCGTCAGCATTTGCAGACAAATTTTTCACCTGTGAGTTGATGGTTGAGATTGCAACCGCGATTTTATCTCCGATCTCATCAAGTGCTGACCTGAACGATATCCAGTCCCCCTTTATCTCCTGCTTCCTGTCAAACCTGGCAGTAAAATTATACCCGGCATATTCTTTTGCAATTCGCATCGCTTCCCTGACCGGTATCTCAATAGTAGCCTGGGTCTGGTTCATCCCCTCGATGATCTTGCGATAATCTCCTTCATGTACCGTCTGATCTACCCGAAATGAGATATCTCCGGCAAGAGCTGCAGATGCAATCAATGTTGAATCCCTGACCAGATTGGCAATTGCTTCACGTGCAGTATTTACGACCTGAGTAATTCTGACAAATTGCTCCTGTGCTCCGGATATTTGTTGATCTGCATCAATAACTGTCGCAGTAAAACTGGTATTTCCATGCGAGAGATAAGAAAGGTTCTCGTACAGGTTCCCGATGGACTGTTCAAGATATGCCACCATCTTCTTTATGGTAGTGATATCGCTGTACATCAGAACCATTTTGGTAACAGTATTATTAGCATCCAGAATTGGAATGTAGGAATAATTCAGTATTCTGGTAATCGAACCGAGATCAATGGTGATTGTTCCGGTTCCTGCTTTTTTTGCAGCAATAATTTCACCAAACTGTGCCCCTTCTCGTTCTACAACCTTAATATCACGAATATTCATCGATTTTAATTTTGAATCAGATAACTGGGTAATATCCTGGAATGCCTGGTTTGAAGAGAGTATTGTACCATTCAGGTCAGTTGTTATAATGCCGGCAAGGCTCTCGTTTACTAATGTTTCTGATTCTAACAATTTTTCTACGAGATTTGTCTGATCGGAAAATAATTCTATCAATTTGTGCACATTTCCCCGTGCATCTTTAATGGGTATATAATAGAAGTCAACATGCCTGATACCGGTCGGAAATTGTACAACTAGATTACCGCCTTCGAGTTTTCCTGACCTGATGGCATCGGCGGCACTCGGGCCATTTTTTTTAATAACGTTAAAATCCTGCAGTTTCATCTTGAGCAACTCTTCAGGTTGATACCCGCTCATCTTCGAAAATGCTGGATTTACGTCTGTTATCTGGTAATTGAGATCCATGGTGAAGATTGCATATGGATTCTGGGATAAAAATGCTTTATTTTCTTCAATGTAGGTTTTTTGCTCAGTGAGATCAGCATATACTGATATTACTTTCTGAATTGTGTCGTTTACATCAAGAACCGGGATATAGGTATATTCGAGAACCTTGATCCGGTCCCCAAAGTCTGCAATCATCGAACCATTCCCTGGTTTTTTCGATGATAACACTTCAGAAAATGTTGTTCCTTCCCGGGAGATGAGGGTAAAGTCACTCGTTTTCATTGTCAGAAGTTGTGCCTCTGGCATTTGGGTCATATTTGAAAATGCTTTGTTTACCTGAAGGATTTTTCCTTTGAGATCAGTAGTGATAATACTGGTCGGGTTTTCAGTAATCAGTGTTTCAGACTCATGCAATTGATCGACAAGGTGTGTCTGATCTGCAAAAATCTCGATGATCTTGTATACTGTTCCCCGGGGATCTTTTATTGGAATATATACATTTTCTACATGCCTGATACCCGCCGGGAAATCAACGATCATGGTACCGCTTCCTGTCTTTCCGGTTTTGATTATTTCACCAGCAGTAGGTCCGGTTTTATGGAGAACATGAAAATCCGCAACTCTCATCTTCAGAAGTTCCTCAGAAGAGTACCCGCTCATCGTCGAGAAGGCTGGATTTGCATCGGTAATCCGGGAATCAAGATCCAGGGTAAAGATCGCATATGGGTTCTCTGATATAAATTTTTTATTCTCTTCGATGTAGGTTTTTTGTTCTGTTACATCCGCATAAACCGATATTATCTTCTGAACGGTATTATTTACATCAAGAACCGGGATATAGGTATATTCGAGAACCTTGATCCGGTCCCCAAAGTCTGCAATCATCGAACCATTTCCCGGTTTTTTTGATGATAGCACTTCTGAAAATGGTGTTCCTTCCCGGGAGATGAGATTGAAATCACTCAAATACATTGTCAGAAGTTGCTCCTCTGGCATCCGGGTCATATTCAAAAATGCTTTATTTATCTGGAGAATTTTTCCTTTGAGATCGGTAGTGATGATACTGGTAGGATTTTCATTAATCAGTGTTTTTGATCCATGGAGTTGTTCGGTGATCTCAGTCAGGTCTGCCAGAACATCATAGATCTTAAGTATCTCTCCTTGTGCGTTTACCACCGGAATATACGAATACTCCATGTGATGGATGCCAGTAGGGAAATCCACAATAGCCTTTCCGGTAACTGTTTTTTTGCTCTTAATTGCTTCATCAGCAGTAGGCCCGTCACGACGGATGACTGATAATTCACTCAGGTTTTTTGAGATCCATTCTTCCTGTGTGTACCCGGAAATCCTTGAGAAAGCAGGATTGACCTCGGCAATGGTCAAATCAGGATTGAGAACAATAATGGCATATGGATTTCCATTTACTAATGCATCTTTTTCCTCTATGAGGACCTGACCGGTAATATCCACGATCGACGCAAGAATACAAGGTTGCCCCTCATAAACAGACATAGATAACATTACCTTTGCCGGGAATATTTCCCCGTTCATCCGTTTATGATCCCAATAAAACGAAACACTCCCCTCTTCTTGTGCTTTTTGCACCAACTCACGTATCATATCTTCGCTTTCTTTGCCGTTTCTCTGATACTGAGGTGATATGATATCCGGATTCTTTCCAAGGATATCTTCTGGTTTTTCTATCCGAAACAGTGTAAGAGCCGCTTTATTGCATTCGATAAAGGTTCCGGTTGTATTAATTATTAATATTGCACAGGGAATCTCGTCAATTATTCTCTGTAATGTGGAGATATCTTGAGATTTAATCACAGATTGTGTCTTTCCTATCATTTTACCGCCAATATATCGTTTTGAAAAATCTTCCGTCAGAAAGAGAAATATTTATTATTCGGGAAAGTATTTAGAGCACAGATATAAGTCGCCGCAATGCACACCTATTTATAGTCTATTTTCGGTGAATCGTATGGATTTGGAGCAGGAAAAAATAATTTCTACCCTGTCTCGTGAAAAGAAGTCACTGATGATTAAAGATATTGCAGAGTTGAGCGGGATTAATCGCCACATGGTCGCGAGAAAACTCGATATTTTAGAAATTCTGGGGAGGGTGAGAAAGATTGAGATTGGGCATGCCAAAAAATATTCTCTTGTAGAGGCAGTTCCCGTAACCAGTCTGATAGATATCAGC
>DATMXW010000068.1:0-2585 GCA_035561295.1 Methanospirillum sp.
GTTGAAATATATTCTAATCAACGAACCCTGCTCTTGGGAAACGCACCCAATCGGTGTGCTTCGCTACAGAGCATCTGGGGAGAAACCAACTTTCCACTAAATGAATAATTGTTTGCCACACATTCCGTGCGACAAGTCCGAGCATGGACACATGTACCACAAACCCCTGGGTAATTTTTTACATCAGCAAGATCTTGACGTAATTTCTGAATAACCGGGTTAGATAACCAGATATCACGAATACTGTCTTTTCCTAGCCATCCATATATTAGTTCCGGAATTGTTTCCCCTATACCACAGAGTGCTATCTCACCGGTGCCAAGAATTCCGAGAATGCCCAGAACCCCACAATTACATCCTTTTCCTCTCGTCCTCCAGAGTTCCTTATACGGGGTTAGAGCCATAGGAAGTGACAGATGGAGAGGGATTGGTGATCTGGGTCTGAGTTCTTCATTGACATACTTACCAAGAGCTAGATGTCCTTCAAGATCAAATACCTCGCCCTTCTCATGCATGGAAATACCCCGACCAGTTTTCATAATGGGGTTAAACTTTACCGAAGCACCTTTGTGCTCTACTACGAGCTTGATCAGATCCTCCATCCGGCTCATATTACCCGGATGAACAGACATAATAACCTGACAGTTAGTATACCCAGCATCGACTAATGCATCAAGTCCTGCTAGGGTCCTCATAAATGCTCCTTTTACTCCTCTGAATGCATCATGCTCAGCAGGTACCGGTGAATCGATGCTTACTGAGATAAAATCCATCCTGGTATTGTTCTTCAGATGTGTAGCAATATCAGGAGTAAGGAGTGTGCCATTTGTTTCCATCACAAGTGAAAGGCCCTCATTAGAGAGCATATCGACGACCTCTAAGAACTGCGGGTGAAGCATCGGCTCACCTCCCGTCAATTTGGTGCCACAGAGACCTAGTGTCTTTGCTTCGACAACTGCCTTATGAAGAGCAGAAAGATCAACCGTAGATCCTGGTACCGGAGTATCCCCTGAGAAATCAGGCGCAATCCAGCAATGTTTACACCGGAGATTACAGCTTGATGAAAGGTAAACATAAAATGTTCTGAGGGGAGGTACTCCTTCAGGCAGGTCCCCGTTATGGTTATCACAAGAGGATGCATGTGTATCAGGAAGATCACAGTGTGTCATGAGAATTTTCCCTCCTGATAAAAAGACCGATAGCAACCGGTAGGATCTGTCCCGATGAGCCTTCCTGTCTTTGAGATTACTGAAGCAGGACAACCTCCTGAGCAGAAACCAATATATTTACATCCGCTACAATCTGAAAGAGTATTAAGAGGGACAAAACGTCGATATCTGATTGCATTGATCGCTGGTGATGAACGCCATGCTTCTTGTATCGGGTGCATCCCTGCAACCCCCATAACCAATGTTGGAAGCATATTACAGGGAACCATGGTTCCATCATGAAGGATTGCCATCTTTGAGAAAACTCCACCACAAGAGCAGAGTGTTCCCCTTCCAGCCCTCTCAGTTTCCCCAGCAGCTATTCCTTTTTCGATCTCCTCCACCGCTGCGGCCATGGCGAGAGGACCAGCTAGTGCCCCAATCCTACCTCCATACTGCTTGTTTAGATCGGTCAAAACCCTCATTGCTTTTTTTCTTTCATCCTTAGAAAGCACGATATTCTGACCGTTGCATCGGGCAGTACCCATAAATTCAGCCTCATTTGTTGAGAATCCCTGAACGCCGATATCATCGATGAGGAGAGCAGTTATCTGCGGAAGGTCATTGATATTATGATGATTCAGCGTGACCCGAACCGTAACTGGAAAATGTGCCTGAACCAAGAGACGGAGAGCATTAATCGCTCGTTCAAAGCTCTTAGGTGGACGTGAGAGATCATGAATCTCAGCACAGGATCCATCGATGGATATCTGAATTGTATCAAGTCTGAGCCGGCGTTTTCCGATCTGAAACGCAGATATTGTATCTTTATTGATGAGAGTTCCATTTGAGAGAAGAGAATAGCGCATCCGATTTTTGATTACATCATCAATAATGGTAAAAATATCAGATCTAACAAAAACTTCACCCCCGGATAGACACAGCCTTTGAACTCCGATATCTCCTAGTTCTTTTAGGATATCAGACCAACGTTCACCTGGAAGATCCTTTTTTGTGGTCATACTATCTGCATAACAGCAGTACTCACAAGAGAGATTACAGCAACCAGTGAGGGATACATCTACCGATTCAGGGACTAATGCAACACCATTGGGGGGGATGGTCATATCAGCATATTCGTGAATTGGTTTTTCCATCAAATACTCTCCACCACAAATCCTGGAATCAAAGATTGAAGAAAAGACTCAGTATCATGACGAATGGTATCAGGGAGAGGGCATTCAGAAAAAGAACCTGTGAGATATGTCATTATTTCCAGAATGCTCCTGGGCTCTTCAATATAATCCCAAATAACTAGTCCTGATCGGTCAATAAGGACTGAATCATCGATATCAGGATTATATAGTAATGCATAATCATCATCTTCTTTCCTACATGAGACGTCCGCGTTTCGTGCAATTTTTCCAGAAAATATTT
>DATMXW010000069.1:0-7575 GCA_035561295.1 Methanospirillum sp.
CCCACATCTATTGTAGGATGCCACAATTGCTTGAATGTTTGCCATCGTTTTCACCTCAAATATCCACCTCACATGCAGAGGGGATTGGTTCCAACTTCCTTAAATAGGGTGGTCAAAAACGAATGAGCGCGGCCATATAAATCCCTGGTCAGGAATCAGTGAGCGATTACAGGGTATAGAAATACTGACAATTTTATCACTATGATTTATCTTCGTCTTGGTAAACTTGAACTTTCAGAAGTAGCAGGGCTTAGGCAATTGTCGTGCACTCTGGATTAGGAGTGTTAGCTTACCCACAAAATGTCGGGAATAGCCTTAGATATCCTCCCTCAGAAAATCCCTGACATGTAGTAGTGGCTGGAATTAATGAGTGGGGGAACTCTATTCGTAACATGTTTCACCTCGGATGAGGCGGATGAGGCCGCGTTCTTCCATGAATTCTCCAAGACCGAAAAATCCGGTTCGTAATTCGTAAGATTTCATGAGATCGTAGTCAATGGGCTGTGCAATAGTGTTCATGGTTTTCACCATCTCCGGTCAGGCTCTCTCTAACCTTCGCGGCTCCTTAATTTTTGATCTATTTTGGGTAAAGCTTTCGATCTTTATTCATGCAATGCCGCTATTGTATTTAAATATGCCGATAATGAAGCTGCATTTTTGAGAAGAAATTCTTGAAGATGCTTATCGTCAGTAATCATATCTGATCCTAATAGATTACCACATACAAAACAATATTTACTCATTGGGCTGCAAATTTCATTGCAATAAGAGCAAATTTTCGGTTCGAGATTTTTTTCAATATGCTCTTGATGCTCTTCAGATAAACCATATAATTCAAAAAATTCACGATCGATGTCTTTTCCGGTGAGATGGGCATACGTCGCGAACATTTGTGAGTTAACAGTACCCCACATCATTAATTTTATGACAGATTCTGAAATGCCCTGTTGAATCAGATGAGTTATCCGTGAATGCCTGAATATGTGCGGTGTCACTCGTCGAGTTATTCCTGCTTTTTCAGTAATACGCTCAAGTTGTCTCATTACAGCTGCATGGGTGAGGGGCTCATTTTTATAATTTAGAAAAACCAGACTATCATTTGTAATTGTTTTAGGGTAAACCGCTTTCCACGCTGCCAGTGGTTCTTTACTCATAACTAATCGAATATATCGCGGTTTCCCGGTTTTAAACGTGACATTTACTCTTATACCAGAACTATCAAACTTGAGATCTCCCCATTTCATACAACCCATTTCACCAACCCTAAAGCCTCCTTCATACATCATAAAAAAGAGAGCACGGTCTCGGGATCTCGTACAAGCTAAAATCAATGATTGGATTTCATCTGGTGTAAGAAGATCTTGGACTGATTTTGTGCTCGTTACCTTTGGTGGTGGTTGTATCGCCTGAATTTTCCTTAAAGGTATAGAAACCTCTTCATTCTCTATTAACCAAAGATAGAATGATTTTAAAATTATAACCAGATCACGTTTAGTGTTTTCTTTATATTCTGTTCCTCGTTTGGAACTCTCGCTATGGAGTTTTTTAATTCCAGCATATATAGATAAAACAGAATTCTCTCTAAATGGACCAATAATTCGACGCAATACAATTAACGATGATGCGAGTTTATATGCCCGTTTAACGCTAATATTTTTGGTTACTTCACGTTCAGCAATAAAAGACAGAATTAAATCTGCATCATTTGAAGTCAGTCTACCATCACAAAAAGCAGTTTGTACAAGCCTAGTGGAATAACTGGCATCAATTCCATGAAACCTATCGGTATCCGTAACCTGGGGAGACATACTATTGACTCTACGTTTGCCGCGTATAAGTCAATTGAGAGAGAATGGGAGATTTGAACACTTTGTTAGTAAGCCGCTGGAGGGATTTGAACCCTCGATCTGCTGATTACGAATCAGCCGCTATACCCCTAAGCCACAGCGGCGTGCCTATATCCTTCTACGTTCAGACATAAAAAAAAATCGATACCTGATTAGGAGTATCCATCAACTGAGGTAACGTTCTGTGCCTTCTCCTGATTGGCCTCAAGTTGTCTGAACTTCTGTTCATACTCTCCGACTGTCCGTTGCAGGACCTGGAGAAGGTTTTTTGCATGAGTCGGGGAAATACTCACCACAGCCTTTCCCCGAGCCTGGTTTATTCCCGGAATCTGATGAAGGAACATGAAGGTGAATTCATCCTCTTTATAGGCAATCTGGATCATATTACTGTATACGGGTTCCAGATTCGGAGGAATCGTCACCTGAATCTCATTGGACGACATACACATCTGTTATATGGGATCTGCATTAAAATGTCCTCGCCTCAATGTTCATCTAACGCCGGATGTACCGTCTCATCGATAATCTCTACCCATCAATGCCCAAGACGGTATTATTTTGCAAAAAATAAACAAATCTCTTCATCAGGGAAATATTCAATCTGCAAACAGGTATCAATCGCCGGATCATACCCTGATGAAGAAGCTCTCTGGGATGAGATTATGCACATTCATCCCGGTATCGATATCCGGATGCGTGATCTGCTCACGTCGTACATTCTCAATTGCAGAAAAACACCGATACCATCCTGGACAGATCTTGATCTCTTGGTAAGATCAGAAAGGTACAAATTTCACGGCCAGATTGACAAGTACGATGCTCAAAAAAAAGTGATATCAGTGGTGCGATGTACTGGTGCACCAGCGATCGGATGTTGGCCTGCTGACCGGATACGAGCCGCAGCATATCTCCTTTGCCTGACCGAAACCTTTGGGATAACCCCCTCTGGGTGTTATATCGAATATATCCCGGACGGAGTAATCAGGTTTTGTGAACCCCAGCCCAGGGACCGACGCGCCCTTTTCGCGGCATTGAAGATGATCCATCGGATAGAAGCCGGGGAACTTCCTCCAAAACCCCTCAAAGCCCCATGCACCCGGTGTACCTATTCTGATCGGTGCACACAACCAACGGTAAGAACATTATCAGAGATCTTTTTCAAGAAGTGAGAGAGATCTGATAAATTCCCCCCGTGCCTCACGGGTAGTCCCTACAATCAGCCATTGTTCAGCCCCATGTTGTTCAATTATTCCTCTGGCTTCAATACGCTCACCAATAAAGGCCTGGCCAGTGTAAGTATGGGTGAAAGAGAGAACCCTGCTGATCTCGGGATGATTAACCTCATATATCGCGGGACTATCAAAGGCAAACTCATCACCCGTGACCACCGCTTCTATGGTTTTTTTACCCAGCACAGTACCCTGTTTCATCGCAAATCCGGGGAGGTCCTCATATCCTCGTGAATAAAGAAGATCAAAATAAGTACCATCAATCTGCCCCCGGTTCCATTTCCGCTGTTCCTGGATCAAAAATTCTTCATACGAAAGATCAGGGTTTCTTTTCGCATACACGTTCTTCCAGAGTCGGTCATCAAGGTCTTCAACAACGCCGGACTTAATGCCTTCCTGAAGCTGATGCTGGGCATGCAAAAAGTGTCGGCCATATACTACCCCGTCGATATCTGAATCTGGTCCAGCCAATCCGCAAAGCATCGAACCAGTAACACCATATATGCCGGGTTCAGATCCAAAGAGCTGGATAAGTCGTGCAACCCGATCATCTTCGGTTGCAAGAGATTGGACTTTTTTATCAGGTTTGAGAACCTCTTTGATATCTTCCTTGGGTACCCGGTGGACGAGTCCTGCGTACGCAGGTTTCTTCTCCCTGATGAGCGAAAATGCCTCATCAAAGTTTACTTTCCGATATCTAGTGCCTGATGAACCCCTGCGGTCTCCTGTTGGATCCGGAATATATCTGAGGACACAACCGACAGCCTGATCATTATCATATGCGGCGACGGCATAGAGCCAGTCATCATCATCCCGAATAAAATCCCTGATCCTGATCGGCAGCATCAGGCCCACTCCGCAAGGAGTCTGGCAACCTTATCCAGATCAGCCCCGGGTCTGATGATCTCCAGGCCCACCAGATCAACCACCGTAGAAGGGGTTCCTTTCAATGCACCACCATCGATGGCGAGATCATGAGGGACCAGGGCATCATTTACCGTCAGGGGATTTGGACCGCCGGCAATATTTGCACTTGTAGCCGTGATAGGACTATCAAATTTGGTAATGATCTGCAGAGCAATGTCGTGTGCAGGATATCTGATCCCGACCCTTCCGGTCCCGGCAGATAATTCTCCTGGTAAAATTGACCTGGCTTTGAGAATTAAGGTCACTGGTCCGGGCAGGAAGGCATCGATAAATGCTTCAGCTATCTCATCGACATATGTCACCGCAGCGATCATATCAGGATCAGAGACTGCGATTGAGATAGGCTTGTGATACTCTCTCCCTTTTGCTTCGTATACTTTCATCACTGCTTCATCTGATAATGCATCGGCTCCAAGACCGTACAGGGTATCAGTCGGGTATACAATGAGCCCGTCATGCATCAGAATATCTACTGCCTGATCTATAAGGTTCTTCAAAATTTTCTCCCCTTAACGCGTCCAATATCAAACACTGCAATTGATGAGACATGCATGACCGCAAACACTCCGGCCTGTATGGGATCCGTGACTACCAGGTCGGCATATTCCGGGACCGTTCCTGCCATATTCAGACTGATGACCGGAATTCCTGCGGATTGAACCCTTCTGACAGCCCGTGAAACCTCACCGCCCATGATTGATCCGGCCAGAACCAGAATAGCAGCCCGGGGAAGGCGAAGTACCGCATCGACAGCAAGGGCCAGGGTCTTCTCGCCTACAAGGGGTATGGTATCGACTGATATTCTCTCACCCCTGATGTTATGGCGGTCAGCTTCATTCACCGCCCCAAGGGCAACCTGTGCCACCTGAGCACCTCCGCCGATGATGATGACCCGTTTGCCGAAAATATCCCCGAATGAACGGTGTATTATCACTTCATTGACGCCAGGGAGATTCTGCAGACCAGATATCAACTGATCCGGAATGATTTCACCTTCAAATTCGACGTACAGCTCATCGAACGACTGATCTCCCAGGCCTTCGCAGACTTCCAGGTGGATCATGATTATATTTGCGTGATTCTCTGCAAAGACGGTTGCAATATCCTTGAGAACTCCGGATTGATTCCGTGCCAGGATACACACGGCCTTCAGACCTTCTTCAAATGGCGTCCTACATCACCCTCTTATCTCATACCTTAGCATCATGCTCGTTCAGGGTTTGGTATCGGAGCGATATCAATTGTTGAACCTGTACCCTTACACATCAGCGATAATAAAATATTTGCCCATAACCCTAGTTATCATAATGCTCCTATGATCATAGATATTATTGTCAAAAAAGAAGTGTTATGCGATAACCGGGGATTGAACCCGGGCTAAAGGCTTGGGAAGCCTCTGTCATGCCACTAGACTATTATCGCAGGTGCACCATATATTTCAGACCTTAAAATAGTTAAAGGTTAATATGTTCCCTCACCTGAAACCAGATTTTATCTCCCCTTCTTCAAATTCTGAATCTCGTGGAGCATCTCACGCTGGTATGCCAGAAGCATATCAGACTGTATCCCAAACATAAAGATCTGAAGTCCGACAATGATAAGACAGACTGAAAAAATGGTAAGTGGTATATGATCAATATTTTTGATCCATTCGCTGACAATATATACTCCTACTCCAGCACCAACGAACGTGATAATGATCCCTATGAATCCAAAATAAAAGAGGGGATTATTTAGTTTTGCAAGCCGGTATATCGTCCGGCCAATCTTAAACCCATCATGGATGGGATCCAGCTTGGTAACAGAACCGACTCTGATGCCATATTTTACCGGGATAACGGCAATGCGATCATCGTTTTTTACTGATTCTGAAGATATCTCAGTTTCTATTCCAAACCCTTCTTCATACAGACGCATTCGCTTCAGGGATGTAAGGGTGAAAGCACGATATCCGGATAAGATATCATACAGGTATCTCCCATGAGCAACTTTAAAGAGCCAGTTTAAAATATTATTACCGGTCAGATTCAGCCGGTGGAATGAGTCCAGGTTTTCAGTGATCAAACGATTTCCAATAGACTGATCAAATCCCATGAGCAGGGGTTTGACAAGTAACTCAGCATCTTCGGGATCATAGGTCCCGTCACCATCAATCAGTACAATGTAGGGTTTGGTAAGGAGAGATAGTGCCTGGATAAAAGCAGTCCCTTTCCCTTTCCCGGTTTGAACGATTACCCGCGCTCCTGCTTTTGCGGCAATATCCCGGGTATGATCAGAACTTTTTCCATCAATTACAAGAATATCCTGGTATCCAAGATCATAAAAACGGTGAATCAGGGCGCCGATTGTAGGTTCCTCATTCAGAGTGGGAATAACCACACAGACTTGATCCCTCTCAATCTCCATCATATACACTTTAAACCCGTGCGTATAAGTCATTTTCATGCAACTGCAAAAATCCGGAATCAGAGTCCTTGGAATCTCTGATAGTTACTCCTCCAGTAACCAGTCAATTCTTTGTGGGGTGGTAATGCGCCGTGATATTCATATAGACGGGTTTATTTTTGGGTCAATTACGGTAGGGGGTGATGATGCAACGGAAGTGATCATCACCATGATCACAAAAATGGAGAGAAAAGATATCACCGCCATCATACTGAACGGATGTGTAATTGCAGGGTACAACATCATCTCCCCTGAAACAATCTCAACGAAATTTGGCATTCCGGTCATCTGTGTCTCGTATGAGCAATCTGATGGGTTAGAAGGGCACATCGCTCATCACTTCCCCGGAAATTATGAAAAAATGAAAAAATACGAAGATCTTGGAACCCGGATAGAAATAACTCTTAATACTGGGTATTCATTATTTGCCCGGGGATGGGGAATAACTGATGATGAGATGATTCGGGCGATCCGGATCTTTACCCTGCATGGAAAAATACCAGAGCCAATCAGGGTAGCCCGGCTCTGTGCACGAAGTATTATGCAGTATACCGATGTTGGGATATGATTCGATACCCGTCTCTGATGCCAAAAATATTCTCATCAAGCCATTCTTTTGTATACCTTGAATCAGTAAGCTGACCGGTGAAAGGGGCAATACATTGCCCCGCAGACCGCTTATAGATCCTGACTTCAACTTCGTCTCCAGGTGCATAGTATCCATTTTTCAGGTCTATCTGAATTTTTTCTCCTGGAGAAAAGTACAACCCCCGACATCCGGCACCTCCTATCGTTGATACCCCTAAATGCCGGGTTGGAATAAACCCTTCTCCATGAAGAGTGTAAATATTGGCAAGTAAAGACTCCCCATTTTTTAAAAACACAGCCTGAAGATCATCGTTAAGAAATTCTGTGCTGCAGCAGTTCTCAAGTACAACTCTGCTGGCATTATTCATTGTCCCTGAAGTAGTGGTATGCATGACACTACTGACTCGGATGAGACAAGGTGCCAGTGTGCCTTGCTGGAAAAATCCATCAAAAAAACCTGAAAGAGCTAGGAAAAGAATGACAAACAGAATCAGAATAATTGCAATGATCAGAATAACGCCAATTATTGGTGATTGAGC
>DATMXW010000070.1:0-57767 GCA_035561295.1 Methanospirillum sp.
TATTAATACTATGTTGTCATTTCGTATTACCAGCTTTTGGTAAGGCCAATACCGATCATTGATATGATCCAGATCTGAGTTCCATGTAATTCGTTTCAGAAGTCTGGAGATAGGGTTCCAGAGAGTCTGAATACTCATTCCTCCCTCAGGATCGATGGTTCTGTATAGTTGTTTCTAATGGAACTGGGTCTCATCAATTCATAAACCCTCATTTCATTTCAACTATATGAATCATACATCTTCTGTACTTCTGATAGGTATGAAGGTATCTCCCAAAAATTGGATCCCCTGGACTGAATTCTAAATGGGTTTTTATTCACCCCGGTATTCACATGGGATCCTCGAAAAGAACAGATATATCCAGTTTGTGAAAAAAAAAGAATGACTAAAAAACAGCATCATGCGTTTTTTAGGATGTTTCATGAGAGATAATGGTTTATTAGATATTTCCTTCCCTGAACTGCTGTTTGGCCGGTTTGAATGCATTCTCGATGAGATCCTGCCTGAATGCTGCCGGGACAGTTCCAGTACGGGCATACAGATACAGGGCAGTAGTGAAGATACCCTGCATGGCACCGGCTACAACACCAAGCACCACAAGAAGAATCAGGTACAGACCGATAACCGGGATTAACAGGGCACCAATGCCGGTAAGAGCTACGAGGACTACCGGGATTGCAGCGATGATCGCGATGATCACAAAGATAAGGGAAATTCCACCCTGACCTACGACCGTTTCACCCCAGGTTCGTTTAAAGAGGATCGCCGAGTCTTTTAAGGCACTTATCACATCTTTATCCTCCAGAATAAGAATCGGAAGGACAAAGAAGGTCAGCAGACTCCAGGCAGTACCAAGCAACGAGATGATCAGCCTTCCTACGGCATTCTGCTTATCATTGAGGATCTGAAGAATCACCCCGACTGTTGCAGATATCAGGGCCCAGATGAGGATCTGGCGCAGATGGCTAAAAGCACTTGAAAATCCGTCAGATACCGTCGGGTCTCCACCAGACAGCCTGATGTTGGCGCAGCTCATAAGGGCAGTATTGAAGAATATGACGACAAAATACGTGATTAGGTAAAAGAAGAAGAGGCCACCATACAGCAGTACTGAACTACTTTGTCCACTCTGTAGTCCTGCACCGACTACCGCCAGCGGGATGATGAACGTGAGCATGATAAGGATACAGACAACTCCTGATAAGAGCGGAAATATGAGCATCTCCCGGTCCTGGTTCAGGACCGACCAGCTCTCTTTCACCAGCTCGATACTTCGTGAAACTGACTCGAACATATATGATCATCTCTGTGTACTGTAATAACTTCTGCTATGGCGAGTACCAGGATGTGGGGAAACCATTATGTGTCATAACGATAATTTTCACAAATGATATCTGAGTCTCCCCCTACTCTTATAATACTCATTCTGCTCTCCACCCTGATATTTATCCTGATTATTACATTTTTCATCGCCTGGCTTTTCAAAGCCATTCAGAGAGATGGTCTTGGGGCCCTCGAGCTCAGGTATCCCCCGCCATATGGGGGTGAACCTGAAGGAGATGGATTCTCACACCAGATGACGAAGATCAATGCGGTATACTATAAATTCTGCACCAGGATTGTCATCGCTCATGAAGGGTTGTACCTATCAGCGGTTATTCCGGTCATTGGTCTGGGAGGTGGTGCTGTCCTGATCCCCTGGAGTGAGATGAGGAGGGATGGTACTGAACGCCTGTACTGGAGTTCAGCCACGCGGTTCAGTGTCAGCGGAGATCCACCGGTCCTGATCACGGTCCCTGATGAGATCGCCTCCCGGTTTCCCATCCCCTGATGGTGCATCAGGATGATGAGGTGAGAATGATGCTGATGAGATACCTTTGAAGTGTTTGCACCCGAACCTCTAAGCAGTGAGCCTGAAGTCCTTTGTATTGAGAAACCCGCTGATGGAGATTGGGGACATTCAGCGGCAGAGCCTTCTCCATTTTGGGACCAGTGTAATTGTCACGGTACTTGGATTTTTATCCACGATGGTAGTTACCCACCTGTCAGGAACCCCTGAAGTTCCCGGGGGGTACTTCCTATTTCTCGCCTACTTTGGTATCTTCAGCCTGATCAGCAGCGGCGGCCTTGGCGGTGCTGCCGTCACTCTGATGAGCACACAGGGCGGAGCACGGAGAGAGGAGTACTATACTGCCTACCTGGGATTGCGATCCCTGCTCCTGGTCATCTCCGTCCTTCTGCTGCTCCTGTTCAGCCCGGCTTTGATTGACCTGAGTGCTTCTGGCCTTCTCCCCTGGCTAATCGGGGCAGTAGTGGCAGGCAGTCTGGCTGATATCGTCGGAACATGGCTTTATAGTGCCGGAAGAGCAGGATACACCCAGGTTAGTACTCTTATCAATAATCTGGTAAGAATCGCTGTCCAGGTCATTGCAATCATCTGTGGGTACGGGGTGGCCGGACTGGCGGGATCCTTTATCGCAGGTATTCTGGCCGGAACGATAGTACTCATCCCATTCTGCCGGATCAGGACCGCCCCATGTACCTGGAGCACAGCAGAGGATCTCCTGCGATTCTCGTTCTGGGCCCTCTTATCCTCAGGGGGGATGGTCATGTATGGAAATATCGATACCATCCTCATCGGGTATTATGGTTCCCCGGTTGAGGTCGGATTATACCGGATTGCCCTCCAGCTCGCCTCTTTTGCCCTCTTCTCAACTCTGGCCCTGAACTCTATCCTGTACCCGAAGTTTGCCCTCTGGCGATCAGATTCCCGGATAACCTGGATACAAGGATCCCTTGCCCGGGCAATCTCATACTCATTATTTCTCGCAATTCCTGTCTGTGTCGGTGGCACAATTCTGGGAGACCGGCTCTTATACTTCCTGTACGGTTCCCCATATGCATCAGCCGGGCCGGCCCTTACCCTTCTCCTCCTGGCACAGGTCGCCTATGTCTTTGTATTTCTCTGGTCAATGACCCTGGGCGCCCTTGGTCAGCCAAAGAAGGCAGCAATCCCGGCACTCATCGCTTCAGCGGTCAATATTCCCCTCAATATTGTCCTGATTCCAGCCTTTGGGATCTCTGGGGCTTCTCTTGCAGTGCTGATCACCGTTCTGGTCCATGCGATCTGTGCAGGGAGAGCTCTTGCTCCTCATTTCTCTCTGATACCTGATATCAGAGCGATCCGCTCAATTCTCATGGCGAACCTGGTCATGGGAGTTGTTCTCCTGATAATGATGGCCCTCATACCAATCACCCATTTCCTGATGGCGGCTGCTGCGGTCCTTATCGGTGCGCTGGTCTATCTTGCGACCCTTGTTCGTCTGGAACGGGGGATAGATACTGCTCTTGGCAGGATCATGAGAGAGATGGGGATCGTTCTTCCTGAGTGGCTATAGTCTGACTTTCCTGTCAGGGTTAGTCCATGCCTGGCTATCCGTCAGGGATATCTGCCTGAGCAACAGAGTACAGATCTATGAACATGACCCCTGGAAAGAGAACCTGGATAGTCACCATCTCGTGTCTTTTTCTCCTTCTGGTTCTCCTCTCGCTGACCTCAGGGTGCACCAGTACAGATAAGACTGATCGCAGCGTGATGCCGGAGCCAACTGCAACCCTCACTCATATTGTTCCCGATACCCCGTCAATAGCAACAACCTCCCCCACATCTGAACCAGAGACCCAGATCCCTGTCACTCAGCCTCCAACACCGGATAGGATCACCCCTCAGGAGACTGAACCGGTTCCGTCCGGTACTCCCTTCATCCCCCCGGCTATCGCCACTCCCGGTCCCCTGGTCATCTACCGTGACCAGGTACTGGCAATGATGGCCGAGCTGCAAACTGCCAAAGAGGGGCTTTTGCTCTCCTATCAGGCGAATGATATTACCAAGACCGAAGAGAAGGCAGCAGACCTAGAAAAAATGATCCGAAGGAATGCGTATCTCACTGATACACCCACCAAGATGGATTATATCAAGGTCAACTGGAATGAGTATATCAGGCAGCTCACCTCGTGTGTTCAGAGTTTTAAAGACGGATCTGCAAGGTGGAAGGTCAATGATAAGGCATCAGCCACTTCGCTCTTTGATGCAGGTCTTATTGCAGCTGATCGTGCTGATATCGCCGTGAAACATATACGAATATTCTTTGACGACCATGTCCCGGATGTTCAGTTGAATAGTACCCTGGTGTAGGGATCACCGGCCAACCCTATTCTGTAGATTACCGGTTCGGTCTCTGGATCGGTCAGAACCCTCTTTACCAATATATTTATATTATTACCCTGTCTTGTAGATCATACCTAGGTGGACTATGGCTCAGGACGACCTGATTAATGATCTCTCCTCCAACCGTGATCTGCTTGTCTCAATGATCCGGGCGATTCCGGATGGTGTTATGATCATCAACTCGTCAGGGGTCATCCTGTTTATCACCGACGCAGCATGTGAGATTATTGGTATGATCCCTGAACATATGGGGTCAGGTCGGACTATTCTGGAATTTCTTGATCCAGGATCCATCGTACTGGCAGGGTCTGATCTGCGGGAAGTTCTGTCCAGTAATCGGGATCGTACCGGTGAATATCGGATAAAAACGGAAACCGGGGAGTTACGATGGATTGAGGCCTTCAGCACCCGGATAGAGTACAAAGGGGCTCCTGCTGCTCTGATTGTTATGAGAAATATCACCCGGAGGAGGGCAGCAGAGCGGGAACGGGCTGCATCAGAACTGAGATACCGGACCTATGTGGAGTTATCTCCCGGAGGGATCTTTATTGCCGATCAGAACGGGCGATTCATCGATCTGAACCAGTCAGCCTGCACATTGCTGGAGTATGGTAGAGATGAACTGCTCAACCTGGGCATATCTGATATTACTCCTCCTGAATACCGGGAAGAGGTGTACACCAGATTCAGAGAGAGGGTTTCTGCGGGATCATCTTCTGGGGAGATTGAGTTGGTAACCAGACTGGGAAAGAGGATCCAGGTGATTCTGAGTACAACACGCCTCCCTGATGGCTCGATGATGGGGTTCTGCACTGATATCACCACCCGAAAAAAGATGGAGGCAGAACTTAAGGAGAGTGAGATCTTCAACCGGGAACTTATTGAGAATCTTCCTGATCTGATTATTGTGTATGATCTCTCCCCTGCTGTGACGTATGTAAACCCAGCTGCATGCCGTGCTTTCAGGATGAGTCCTGATGAACTGATTGGAAGCAATCCTGCCAATTTAGTTGCTGAGTATGAAAAAGACCGGGTAAATGAGTACATCAGGCGGAGGGCCGCAGGAGATGAGGTTGAGGGGTACGAGATCGATCTCAAAGACAAGGATGGTAGAATCTTTACGGTCATCACCAAAGGGGTTCCTATCTCCTTTCATCGTCAAATCGGGTTCCTTCTTCTTCTCATTGATATCACTGAACGGAAAAAGGCTGAGGATGAGGTAGAACTGGCAAAAAAGGCCCTTGCAGAAGTGAACAAAAAACTCAATGTCCTCAGCACCGTTACCCGTACCGTCATTCTTAACAAAGTTTCCAGTCTTCTTGTCTTTCTGGATCTTGCGAACCAGCGGATTCGTGATCCGATATTGAAAGAGTACTTGAAAAGGATGGAAGAGGCTGCAGAAGGTATCCAGGAACAGATTGCATTCACCCGGTTTTATGAGGATATCGGGATGCAGGCTCCTCAGTGGCAGAGTCTCGAAAGAATGATTACTGCCCATATATTCCGGGGTCTTCCCCCTTACCTGACCCTGGTACTGAATGTTTCCCGGATTATGGTATATGCAGACCCCCAACTAAGTAAGGTATTTATTAATCTCATTCAGAACTCATTGCAGCATGGAGGGAGAATTACCCGGATTGAGATCTCAGCAGTCAAAACCACCCTGGGTCTTTTGATCACCTATCTGGATGATGGGATTGGGATTCCTCCAGATGAAAAAGAATCTATCTTTGAACGGGGTACTGCTAAAGATCTACGGTTTGGTCTCTTTCTCACACGGGAGATCCTCTCGATAACCGGGATAACCATTGTTGAGCGGGGAGAGTATGAGAAAGGGGCGAGATTTGATATCCTGGTACCTGAAGATGGATACAAATTCCATGATTCCCTTTCCCGGTTCTTCTGATCTATCCTGATCTCTCTGTACTATCTCCCTGATAGTACCGATATCTATCTCATCTTCTCCAGACCATATACTATAGATTACCGGCATGATCATTCTCCACGCCGTATACGATATACACTCTCCTGAGTACCTGCTTTTTTTTGGTGAAGCCTGTCATGAGCCCCATTATGAGCAGGCACCACCCCGGCGTGGCCGTCGTCCGAAGATTCCCCCCCCTGATTTTCACCCGTTCGGTGCAAGCCCTGATGACATGATCCCCTTGATACAGACCCTTGCGGGCTGTACAAGAGAGGAACTGGTGACCGGGACCAGGTCGGTACGGCTGCCAACCATCGATATCCTCCCTGTGGGATCCCCTCAATGGCAGCAAGAGACACAAAAAAGTCCTGATGGTCAGGTGGTGTTGATCGCCTGGCAGGTACCGGTCATCGGAGTCCCGCTCTCCTTCGTCAGACAGATCACAGGGAATAGTGGCCAGATCACTGGTGTATCAGGTATCGGACCCTCTGTCAGGTATTGGGTGGAGATCTGCAGATTTACTCTTGACCTCTTGATCAGGGAGCGGTTTACCCCGGCAGCTCATATCCAGGATGCAGCCTTCGGGATCATCTCCTGGGAACCATACTATGCCCCTGAAGACCTCATGTTCATGAGTTCTCTTGCTGGTGCCATGCCTGCACTTTGCAGGACCAGTATTGCGGCTCCGCGAGGAAAGGCCCGAAAAGAACCTGAGCCCGGTGACATCATATCCACCTTTATCTCTTCGCTGATGAGGCAGAGCATCAGGGAGGCACTCCTGAATGACCCGATCCGCATTCGTCCGTCTGAAAAGATGAAGACGATCGAAGGATCCTATCTGGCCTGTTACTACCATCTTGCGGCTCCGGACCGGGATGAGGAGAAGGATCACCTGCCGGTACCAGATCAGACGACCCTCTCCAGATTATCTGCATGGCTGAACCGGCCGCATATATCATCCACCCTGGATGATCTGAATCTGTGTCTGCGTCTGTCTGAACCTGAGACCGAAGGCGACGCCTGGGAGATCAGTTTCCTGCTTCGATCACGCAATGATCCGTCACTGCTCATCCCTGCATCCATGATCTGGAAAAAACGGTCAGAGTTTTACACCTCACTGCCCTCTCCTGACATCATGGAGGAAGCTCTCCTGACCGGCCTTGGAAAGGTAGTCAAATACTGCCGGTTCCTTGTGCCGGCAATACAACAGAGAAGACCGTCAGGTGCCAGGTTAGATCATCATGATGTCTGGACTTTTTTAAGCCACGATGCTCCCCTGCTGGCCGGGGCTGGGGTTGATGTTCTGCTCCCCCACTGGTGGATGGAAGGGAAGGTTCGCCCGGTCATCAGAATGCAGGTACAACTGCCTGAAGGCATGGGTAAGAGCCATATCGGGCTTGATACCCTGCTCTCATTTGATTACCAGATAGCACTTGGTGATGATGTTATCTCACCTGAAGAGTTTTTTGAGAAGGCAGATCTTAAGGGTTCCCTGATGAAAATTCAGGGGAGATGGGTCGCCTTTGATGTCTCTGATGTGCAGAAAAATCTGCAGAAGTTTAAAAATCAGTTCGAGAATGGTGAGATATCGGCATCAGATATGATGCGGGCGTATGCAACCGGCAGACTTGGGGATGAGATGGATGTCATGGTTGAGGCTGCTGATGAGTGGTGTTCCACGATTGTAGATGCCGTAAAGAACGGACCTGTTCCCGGAAAGAGGCCGGTTCCTAAGGCATTCTCAGGATTGCTCAGACCATATCAGGAGGTTGGCCACTCATTTCTGGTCTCCTGTGCAGACATCGGAATTGGTGCCTGCCTTGCTGATGATATGGGACTTGGCAAGACCCCGCAGACGATAGCATATCTGCTCACCCGCAAAGCGTCAGGAAAGACGGATCCGTCACTTCTCATCTGTCCGACTTCAGTGGTGGGCAACTGGGAGCGAGAAGTACTCAGGTTTGGACCTTCACTCAAAGTGCATGTGCATCATGGGACAGACCGGATGAAGGATGAAGCCTTCTCGAAGGCAACAAGGAGTCATGATCTGGTGATTACCACCTATGCTCTTGCTGCCAGGGATGTCTCCCTGATACGAAATCAGTCGTGGTCTTCCCTCATCCTTGACGAAGCTCAAAATATTAAAAATCCGCTGACGAAACAGGCAAAAGCAATACAGAGTATCAAAGGAGGTCACCGAATTGCTCTGACCGGCACTCCGGTTGAGAACCGGCTGAGTGAACTCTGGTCAATCATGCACTTTCTCAATCCGGGGTACCTTGGATCATCTGGCCACTTTCAGGAGATGTATGCAAACCCGATTGAACGTTCACAAGATGCAGGGAGGGCAGAAGAACTTCGCAGACTGGTCAGGCCATTTCTTCTCCGCCGGCTCAAGACGGATCGTACCATCATCAGCGATCTCCCTGAAAAGATGGAGTACAAGATCTACTGTACGCTCACCAGGGAGCAGGCAACCCTCTATCAGGCAGTTGTCAATGGAATTGCAGAGTCGATGGAACACCTCGATGGGATTGCACGACGCGGAGCTATCCTGGCAGTCCTGACCCGCTTGAAACAGATCTGTGATCATCCGGTTCTGTATGTCACTGATGCAAAGAATGATCCTGCCAGATCAGGGAAGGTTCAACGACTCATGGAGATGCTTGAGGAGGTCAGGGATGAGGGTGATGCTGCAATAATCTTCACCCAGTATGCCACCTTTGCAACCCGGCTCCAGGAGATGATAGAGAAAAAGTTCTCAGATCCGGTCCTTCTCCTTACCGGGTCCACGCCCCGGAAGAGACGCGAGGAGCTGATTAAGAGGTTTATGGAACCGGGTGGCCCTCAAATTTTTGTCATCTCACTGAAAGCCGGTGGGACCGGGCTCAATCTGACCCGGGCAAATCATGTCTTTCATATCGACAGGTGGTGGAATCCGGCAGTTGAGGACCAGGCAACAGATCGGACATTTCGTATTGGCCAGACCCGGGATGTTCAGGTGCATCTGATGATTGCAGCAGGAACCCTTGAGGAGCGGATTGATACGATCATCATGGATAAGCGGAGTATTGCAAACCAGGTACTGGGAACCGGTGAGGACTGGCTGACCGGTATGTCAACTGATGAACTTCTGGACATTGTCACACTCCGCGACAGCGTGTTCGAGGAGGACTGATGGGATACTGGTTCAAGGGACCTGCACCCCGGACACCGCACAAGCCGAAAAAATTTGAGATCCTCAGGAGCAGAAGGGGTCCGGTCGGAGAGACCTGGTGGGGGAAGAAGTTTGCAGAGTTTATTGAACGGGTAACCGAGCCGGGGAGGGTAACCCGGGGAAAATCCTATGCCCGAAACGGCAATGTGGGGATGGTGAGCATAAAAGACGGTGTTGTGTCTGCCCAGGTTGCCGGGTCGTATTATCCATACCGGGTTCAGATAATGATGCCTCAACTCTCGCCTGAAGAGTGGGAGCGGGTCCTTGATGCTCTCTCATCAGACACCCTCATGCTGGCACAGCTTCTTGCCGGTGATATGACCCCTGAAATTGAGGGTGTTGTACAAGAGGTTGGTCTCCATCTCTTCCCCGGTGAGAAATTCGGCCTGAAGATCCTGTGTACCTGTTCAGACTGGATGGCTCCCTGCAAACATATTGTCGCCCTGTATTATCTGCTGGTTGAGAAGCTGGATGAGGATCCTTTCCTGCTCTTTAATCTGCGGGGGATGAGCCGGGATCAGATCCTGGCAGAGGTCCGTCGCCGTCGCGACGCTGGTTCAGACATGGAGGACCTCTCACATCAAGTGGGACCTGAACCTCCTGTCCGGATAAGTTCCCGGAAAAAGGCACGGAGTAGGTCCACTGATATATCGAATGCCCCTCAGCCCAAAGAAGCAGCAGAACCTGTAGATCTCTCTGCGTTCTTTGATCTCTCTGCTCAACTCACCCCGATATCGTTCAGAACTCGTGATCCGGTAATCGTTGAGGCTGCACCCCTTCGCAGGCTTGGCCCCAGTCTCATCAAACTGGGAGGAAAAGATCTTGCTGACCGGCTGGCTGAAGTATACCCCCGGGTACGGGCGTATGCCCTTCAGGTTGCAGCAGAGACCCCGGCAACGGAGCAGTCTGATCAGGATCCGGTGAGATCTAATCCATGATCTTTTACCCGTAGCGGATGAGATCGATACATGCAGACTAGTGTTGGGCTGTTTATGGCTCTTGTTCTTCTCTTCAGCGGTATATCGTTCGTGTATGGAGAGGCTGGTGTATCCGATCCCACAGATCCAGTAGGATCCTGGCGTGTTGTCTCCTTTCTGAATCTGACTGGTGCTCTGGTTGCACCAATAGCCGGATCAGAGATCACTGCAACATTCGGACCTGATTGGAAGCTTTCAGGAAATGACGGATGTGCCTCGTATTCCGCTGAGTACACGATCGGAAGCGGGGCGATGCTGATAAGTCCGGCGACTCAGATGAGCCGGGCGTGCTGCGAAGAGTTAACTGCCCAGGAACAGAATTTTTTTGCTGACCTGAAAGGAGTGGCCAGAGCAGAAAAGAATGAGACCACACTGAAACTCTTTGATGATGATGATCAGTTGCTGATCGAACTTACCCGCAGGCAGGGTGGGGAAGAATAGGGTTTCAAACCCTCCCCGGTTGTAATTGCTTATGAATACTTGAATTTTCCAATCTCTGAAGATACTTTCATAATGATCTGGTTGAGATCCTCAACGACCGCCGCTATCTGACTTGTTCCTGATGCACTCTGCTCTGCTGCAGCAGCAGATGATATGGCGTCCTTAGCTATCTCCTCAACCAGGACATTCACTTCATGAGAACTGGCAGTAATCTCCTCGACCGATGCCGCCTGCTCTTCAGTAGTTGCAGATACGTCATCCATATTCTTTGCTATCTTCTCTACCGACTCGACAATCCGGTTAAAGACCTCAAGGGTCTCAAGTACTGCAGCGTTCCCCTGGTTAACCGCATGTTCTGCCTGGCTCATCGCATCGGCTGCCTGGTCGGATTTATTCTGCAGGTTCCCGATCATTTCAGCGATATTCTCAGCTGATGCCCGGGACTCCAGCGCAAGTGATTTTACTTCACTGGCAACAACAGCAAATCCTCTGCCTGCTTCACCGGCTCGTGCTGCTTCAATCGCGGCATTGAGGGCGAGGAGATTGGTCTGGCTTGCGATATCAGTTATAACCCTGACTATCTTTCCGATTTTCTGCATCTCACTCTTTATCTCTGATATGATGCGGTCCACATCACCGGTCGAGACCATGATCCCTTTCATCCCGTCTTCTGCCTTATGAGCGAGATCCACGCCATGCTTGGAGAGCTCGTTCGTCTCATGGGTGGCACGAGAGACCGATTCTGTACTGGAAGCCACCTCCTCAACATTAGTCGAGAGATCCATCATCGCCCTGAGCACCTGATCCAGGTTTTCTTTCCCCTGTTCACTCTGGACACTGAGTGTGTTAGCATTCCTTGCAAAGATCTTTGATCCATCTGCAATATCACGCACTCCGGAGGTTGCCTCTTCTGCTCGCTGACTCAGTTCTTCCATCTCCCTGTCAATTCCTCTGAGAGTCTGTGAAACCTCAATTCCGATGTTTATAAGTGCTTCTTTGAGGACAAGAAAATCTCCTTCTACTTTGACATGTGGAGGGACTGCACCAAAATTCCCTGATGCATACTCACCTGAGAGCGTTATTGCAGCATCTATAGGGGTCTCCACAGCCTGCATCACCGAATTGAGGCCGTTGATGATCTCTGCGAAGGTTCCTGTATACTGATCCGGGTTGCCTCTGGCCTTGAGATCCCCCATGCGGATAGCGGTTGATAAAGAGGTGATCTCTCCGATGACTCCAACGAGAGCAGTATGAGCTTCCTTTAGATCCTGCTGGATTCGGGTGAAGTGCCTTTCTGCTTCACGGGTATATTGATCAGATTCCCCGACAGTGAGATCAAAGGTCAGATCTCCTTTGGCAAGAGATGAGAGGTTCTTCGAGAGCCGGGATATCTCGGCGACCAGATACGTGAAAAGTCTTTTGCTTTCGGTGATATCAACACAGGTAATGAGGATCTGATCTACATCGCCGGTAGCATTCAGAAGTGGAATAGAGTGAAGATTGAGGATCTTTTTTCCAGACGGAAAATCGAGTTCGGTCTCACTCTTTACCGGCCTCTTCTTCTGCATAACAACCCTTGCTGAGTCTCCTTTCATCGAGAGGATAGAGAAATCTGCAAGTGCCATCCGCGCGAGCTGGTCAGAGGAGTACCCTGAAAGTTCAACAAATGCCTGGTTTGAGCCTGTTAATCTGAGGTCTGTCCCCAGGGTCAGGAATGGTATAGGGTTATCAAGGATGATCTGGCTGGTCTTCTTCTTTTCAAGTTCTTCTGAGGTGATATCAAGGTATACTCCAAATACAGCGGTGACAGCGCCAGTATCATCGATTATTGGGATTGTGTGAGCGTGTAAGATCTTTGTACCTGTCTGAAGGGCTATCTCTATCCGTGCTTTACCCTGCCTCTTCTCCGCAATAGCGGTCTGAACACCATCTCCTTCCAGTTTTAAGACTCGAAGATCTCCGATTCTCATAGTTATGAGTGATTCACGGGGAATTCCGGTCAGGTCGCAGAACGCCTGGTTGCAGAATGAGAATCGAAGTTCTGCATCATATTGAGCGATGGGAACTGGAATCAGATTGATAAATTGTTCTAAAATTGTTGGGTCGATACAATTCCCAGCCTGACTGACACTCATAGATCAGTATTGTGATGCACCAGTATTAATATTGCGAAATTCCTCTGGGAAATTGTTAAATATTTTCTGATTATTCCTGTTTAAAATTATCGGTATGATCGACATTCTGGCCCAGGAGCAGTAGGGTATTCATCTGAATGGTGGGTGGTATACGTTCAGATACCCCACGCAACCGGGTATTGGTACCCCTATCTTGTAGGTTTAAACCCATCAGAATGTAGTATATTTACACTATTTCCCGTTGCTTTGATAATGAACAGGCCGGATTGTTCTGCATGGGCGATACCATTCTCCTGAGTGTGGATGCAGGCAACTGCCCCATACAGTACCCTGTCCTTCCATTCAGGGATTCAATCCGTTATGTTTAGAGTGTGGATAAAAAGTGTCTGATTGGATCTGATTTCAGCGAGTGTTTTTATGTCTCCTGAACCATCAGCCATACCTTTTCAAACGATAGCGCTTATCATCGCCTGATGAATGAGGGCCGCGTTAGATTTCGTAGCCGGTTTCACCTATAGATATAGAGGAGTATCCTTATGCGTTTCATGGGTTCTGGATAATCGATTCACGATTGGAAAAAAAGGCACATATAATGAGTCGAGCACTATCTTTTTGTGTGGCATAATCGGAGGACTCTGATGTATCCGGACTCTCCTGATCCCCGCGTACTCCTCCCTCTTCTCTTCTGGTATGAGGGAGAGCAGAGATAGTCAGAACCATCTGATTACCTGTTGCAACCGGTTGCAACAGTACATACTATCAGAATTCCCCCTTGTATCCGATGTATCCCGGATTTTTTTACTCAACCCTACCCGGGGAAAACTGCTTGCAACCTCTGGTCCGTTCCTCTTGAGATTATTCTCATGCAAAACGGTCAGATACATCGGATTAAGCCCGGTAGCGTTGTTTTGAATACATACAACCAATCTCTGCAGGTTTTACCGCCATTGCTTATACGCTGTTTCATACAACATTGGTATGTCACAGGGAGGCCGGATATGCGGCCATCCGGGTTACCTTCACCTGCCCGGACTGGCTGTCTTCCTCTCCGTTGCAGGAAAAATATGGGATACCGGGTATCACCACACATGTCCTCCTACATTCGTGCTGAATTCCTCTCTCACCATCAACCCTCCTGCCCCGGATGGCCGCCATCTCCTCCCTTCTCATTCCTGCCTCTGATACCGGGTGCAGTCTGATTCTGGATGCCAGGTGTCATATCTGATCTGGTTTCAGATCCCGGTGCAAACCGACGTTATGAGCTGGTTCCAGCTCCTTTCCTCCTCCTTACGTATTGGTCTTCACTTCTGTATCCGGGCGGCAGTTGGCACCCGGGCACTGGTTAGTAGTTCTCACACCAGAGTTCAAAGTAACTGATCGGGTGGGAACAGACCGGACAGATCCCTGGAGCGGTTGAATCATCATGAACATACCCACAGTTCCGGCACTTCCATCTGACCGGCTGGTCACGGGAGAAGACGGTACACTCTTTGATCCGCTGTAAGAGTTTTCTATACCGCTGTTCATGGTCTGCTTCCACCTTTGCTATCTCCCTGAAGGTATGAGCGATCTGAGGGAATCCTTCTTCCTCAGCGACCTCTGCTGCATGAGGATATAATGCACCCCATTCATGACGTTCACCATCTGCAGCCGCTGTTAAATTTTCCGCTGTGGTTCCGATTCTGCCAGAGGAATAGGTGGCCACGATCTCAGCTTCCCCACCGGGAAGGTGTTTGAAGAACAATTTGGCATGTTCCTTCTCATTATCTGAGGTCTCCTGAAATATCCCTGCTATCTGTTCGTATCCCTCTTTCTTTGCAACACTCGCAAAGAAGTTGTACCTGGTCCGTGCCTGAGATTCTCCGGCAAAAGCTGCTAAAAGATTCTTTTCAGTCTGACTTCCTTTTAATTCCACGGCAATCTCCTTCCTGTATAAGATCTCTCGTTATAAGCGATAAGATATTTCATACCGGCTGTTGAGGGGCCTTCAGCCATTAATACAACTGCAACAGATGCATAGAGAATGGAGGGTTAGATGAGAGAAGAGATGCTCGTGGCGATGAAGGCCTATGTCACCCATACCTTACCAGAGTCAGGGGCACATGGCTTGGATCATACACTCAGAGTATATCACCTTTGTGAAGGTATAGCCCGGATTGAAGGTGCAGAATGTGCAATCATGCTCCCGGCTGCTCTGTTTCATGATATTGCACGGCCCCTGGAAGATGAGCGGGGAGTACCCCATGAAGAAGAAGGGGCCAGAATTGCAGAGAAGTTTCTTAAACGCATGCAGTATTCGCCAGATCTGATCCCCCCTATTGTTCACGCAATTAGAGCCCACCGGTATCGATCAGCAATAAAACCAGAGACGCTGGAGGCACAGATACTTTCAGATGCAGATAAACTGGATGCTATGGGTGCTATCGGAATCGCACGGGCATTTATGACTGCCGGGGAAAGACAGGGGGATATGACCGATGCCATCGATCATATGCATGAAAAACTGGTAAACCTGAAGGATATGATGTATACTGAAACCGCACGGCGAATTGCCAAAGAACGGCACAGCTTTTTGGTTGGGTATATTGAGGTCTTGTATGAAGAGATGGGTGGTCACACCCATCTTTTTTCATCGCAAACATAAGAATTCCTGGGTATCATGGGATTGATCAGACAAGAGGCACGGCGGCGTCTCACCTTCATCTTTCACATTCGTATCATACCCCCTCATGAGATCAGGTGTGTTGCAACTGGTTGCAATCAAATACCTCTTCTATTCCCTGATTTGCCCCTGGATCGTGATAGTTAGGAAATCCCCCGGACAAGTCCTCAAACCGGGTGCAACTATCCGGGCCCCGTGATTGCGGTATTACTATCTTCCTCTGTCTCTGGGTTACAAATCTCCCGATATTCTCGGTTAAAATCATTTCAGACTAATTTTCTCCAGTTTTATCTACCATCCTTATACACTGTTTCATGCAATGATAGTATGTCAACGGGAGACCTCCAAAGCACCTCATACCGGGGTGTTGTTTTGGTGAGGCCAGGACCGGTACCTATCTGATCAGAGGAGAAACAGAAGAGACGTGCGCTTTACATGTCCTCCTACATTCTGAATGCATGACTTTCCCGGTTTCCTCATTCTGATCAACAGATATCGGCTTTCATGGAGATCCCTCTCATGTACCCGCAGAAAAAGAAAGACCATCCGCATTCATCGTAGGTGCTCCTACCACTGATCTGAATCGTGTGGTCTGGTATCTTCAGACAAAAATCAGAGGTCCATCAATGCAATCATCCAGTAAATTCAGTGACAAGTACAATGAACGACAGATAACCCTTATCAGTTATCTCAGGGACCGGCTCAGTTCAGGCAGGTGCTTCCTCAAATCGAAGTACATTGCGAAAGAACTGGGCCTCTCCTCAAAAGAGGTCGGCACAAACATGGCAATTCTGTCAGAGACCTGTCCTGATTTCTCTATCGTCAGGTACAGCTATTCAAACAGCACAACCTGGCTCGTGTCTCCCTCTCAATAACCCTCTTTTAGATCGCTTCTCTCCCACGGCAGGATATTATCTGTATCTCTCTGCTCTTCTTCTGTCGTAGGATCTCATCACGGGCGGAACAACTAAGACCCGTACCCCTCCCTGAATAAGCATAATATAATCTGCACGGTAATGATGAATCATGCATCAATCCGTGATTTACTCTTCTGTTCTGATCCTCCTCTTGCTTATTGCATGTATTACTCCTTTGAATGCGTTTGTCCAGAAGAGTACTGATGAATCATATGATACGATCATCATTGGCGCAGGAATATCTGGATTGACTGCAGGGTTTTATCTCGATGATGCAGACCTGGATCTGCTGATCCTTGAAAAAGAAGCACAGGCAGGAGGCAGAACATCAGCCGGCGTGTATAAGGGGGTCAGGTATGCACAAGGTACTGAATATCTGGGGTACCCTGCAGGCTCGCTCCTGGAGATGCAACGCGTACTGGGCCTTTCACCGGTAGAGATTCCTGAACCAGAGGACTCCTATTTCTATGACGGAACCCTCTATTCTGGGGATAAGGGAAGAGAAGATCTGATCATCAAACGGGCTGGAAAGAGTGCATATGATTCGTTTGCTGCCCAGGTACTCTCATATGGGGCTCAGTATGATGATATCCCGGACATGCCTGTTGACTCTGATCTCCTCACCCTTGACCTGATTACCGCATCTGAATGGATGGCACAATCGGGGATACCCGTGGCTATCAGGGAGATCTACAATGTCAGTTCACGGGGGATATTTGGGGCTAATTTGAATGAGATATCAGCACTTTCTCTCATTCCTGAAGCAGCATTTGATTATGAAAATGGAGATGGATCCGGGGCATATACGTATGTGGGGGGGATCACTTCCCTCACTGATGCACTTGCCGATCATCTCGGTGATCAGATCCAGTACAACACCACGGTCACCTCAGTCCAGAGAGGGCCAGATGGATATTTGATAACCGCCTATGATCAGTCAGGAGGCAAGAAGACGTATCAATCTCGCTCAGTGATTCTTGCTGCTCCTGCACCGGTAGCATTGAAGATTGCATCAGAGATACTTACCCCAGAACAGAAAGATATCATGGGGTCCATCCCGTATGCTCCGTATATTACTCTCTCACTCTTCTCTGATCAACCGGTTTTTGAAGAGGCCTATGATCTGGCACTGCCAGACGGTTCTTTTGCAACTAATCTCTATGATGCCACCTGGGTTGACCGGCACGTGACCGGTACTCAATTTCCTTCAGATGTTCATATCGCTACCGCATATATCTCAGGTTCTGGGTTTTCTGATCGGAGTATTCTGAATCTTACTGATGAAGAAGTAAAATCTCGGGTAATTTCAGAGATTGACAGGATTCTTCCGGGAAGGACTGGATCTATTACCGGGTACTCAGTGACCCGGTTTAGTAATGCCTTCCCCGTCATGATTCCCGGGGCATACCAGCGGATGAGCAGGCTTCATGATATAACTGATGGCACGGTTCAGTTAGCCGGAGATTATATGATTTATCCGACCTTTGAATCAGTAGCTGAGTCTGGAAAGATAGCAGCTGAGAACTGTCTGGATTCCCTTATCTGAAATAAGAAGCGGAGAATCAAGGAGGAAGAAAAACCTATGACGTGTGTTATTATGAAATGATGATACCTGTATGAGAAATTATTCTGACTACACCGTGGTGCTGAATTATTTGATACAGTATCAGCATCCTAATCAAATGAGATAAATACTTACACACCCTCATAGGGTTTAGGAAGGATTGTGGGGGGCACAATATTTATCGTTGAAGATAATCCGACCATGTCAGATGTTATCTCGTGGAGGGCTCTTGAAGTAGGGTTCATAACCGTGGGGTCTGCTCTGGATTATCGGGGTACTATGGAAAAACTTCTGGTATTCAGTCCGGATCAGAGGCCTGATATCATCATCATGGACATCCTGCTTTCGGGGGAGAAGGATGGAATTGATACAGCTATTGAGGTCCAGGAATTATATGATATTCCCATCGTGTACATCAGTTCGAATCTGGATGATCCCATCGTTGAGCGGGCCAGAATGACTAGACCCCAGGGATTTATCGTAAAACCGTTCACTGATATCCAACTCAAAGCGACCCTGGAGATGGCCCTCCTGAATAAGAGATCCTTTGGATTACAGGGAGACGGTCTGAACTCCTGATACCTCGTAGATGGTTAATTCAGTCGGTGCTGCTCTCCATTCAGCAGTCCTTGAAAAATGTTCCTGCATATGAGGCGTGGCGATATGCTCATCCAGATGATGCTGACTTTCCCACTCTTCACAGAAGACGAAGAGATCTGTATCAAAGACGTCGGTGTGTAGTTCATATCTCCTGCATCCTGACTCGCTCCTGACAAGAGGGATAATAGTCTTCACCTGGGTGGCAAATTCCTGGCAATACTCAGGTTTAATCCGGCATCGTGCAGCAACAAAAAGCATATGTACTGTGTTTCTTATCTGATGAAATACTATTGTGTTCCATTGTGTGGTACTATTTTCTGTAGCCATGGCGTCAGATATCGGTCAAGCAGGGAGGTTCTCAGCAGACCGGACGGTGGTGGAACAGAGGTGCGTGTCTCTTCTTGATATGTATCTGGAGTGTGGGTAATCGGGGGAGATTTGTGGTTTTCTCCCCTCTCCTCATGGACGAGATTCCCATCAGATCCACCATACCATTTACCTGTTGTGTGGCATTGTATCTGCTAAGATTCATCAGATTAGGGGCCATTTTATGATTACTGACCTGGATTCTGAAATCGATTTTAATTAATAGTTTTACATCAATATTAAAAACAGCAGAGATCAGTTCAGATGGTACCTATCAGGCAAATACTAGTGATAGATGATGCTCATCTATCCCGTGAAATTCTTAAGATGTTCCTCATAAAAGGGGGGTATTCAGTCGTTGAAGCAGAAGATGGGCTGCAGGGGATTGATCAATTTGTAAAATATAATCCTGATATGGTCATCGCTGATCTTAATATGCCAAGAATGAATGGAATTCAGACTCTTCTTGCGATTAAAGGTATTTCTCCGCAGGCAAAAGTTATGATCTGTTCGGCATGCAGCGATCAACGGATGATTCAAACCGCTTTTAAATGTGGTGCATGTGGCTATATTGTCAAACCTTTCCAGGGTGGTCTGGTCATTGAGGCAGTTAAAAATCATCTTGAGGGAATTGATGATTCTAATACAATAATTTCATAATAGGGAGAACGATACCCCTCTCCTGAAAATGATATCTGGAGACTGCCCCTATGGTATCGCCGGGTTCTGTTCTTCACTCAGAAAGGTGCGGGATCTGGGTTGTCTCATTATATCTGAAGTCCTGCCAAAAATGAGACCAGCCCGGTTCAGCCTACCGGGTACCAATACTTCCTGTGTAAAGCAGTTATCTCCATACTCTGAAGGTAACTACGCTCTGTCCATAATAGTTCAGGATAAATGCAACTCCGGTTGCAATCACTTTTGCAATCAGATAATTGATAGACCAGAGCTCTACGCAGAGGGAGATGATGATCAGATTCAGCATCAGGCTGCCCGATGCGATGATCAGAAACGATGAGCCCTGCTTGACATATTCGTGGCTCTCATTTTTAAAATTTAAGAATTTGTTAAGACCAAAACTCACCATCGCACTGGTCCCGTATGAGAGGCCTGCAGACACCAGGTACCATATCCCAAGAAGGTCGGTGAATGCCCAGATGAGCATGATATCGATGCATGTGGTGATACACCCGATGATCATAAACTTTCCCAGGTGATCACTGAACGTGTTGAATAGTCCCTTCTGCTGCCTCCCGCCTGTATGCTTGAAAACACTGGCCATTATTCCTCTTTTACGCACTACGGCAGTCATAGAGCACACGTTCCCTTCTTTCTGTTGTGTTTGACGTTGGATTTGTATTCCATTCACTATCAGGTACCACCGGGCAGGTGTCAGCTATCCAGGTGGTCACCCCTTCTGAAGAATCTCCGGGCATTCCTCCCCCGTGCCGGGTAAGGAAAAAGTATCTGATCTCTCCCTGCCTGATCCTCTCCTGAAGGGCCTCTTTGCTGAGGATCTGATCCCGTCCTGAAAATCCTCCCAGTGCCATCACTGCTTCCCCTGTTTTGACTATCAGGTCTGATCCGCCTGCATTGGCACTTTCCACCCCGACCAGGAATGTTTCATTCTGTGCATGGGACTGCAGGTATTTGATGAGATCCTGGTTCACCGTCCCCTGAGATGGCATGCCCGGGTTCTGACCTCCGGGCCCGCTGTCTCCAGTGTTCTGATCCGGGCCGGCGACTGGGATACTTCCGCTTCCCGGGGAGAGCAGGGGGGTGCAGGACCAGAGTGCTGGTGCGATAAACAGGATACCTATCCCGAGAGCAACAATCTGTGTCACCCTTCTTCGGGTAATGTTCAGGTCCCGGGCCCGTATCCATGCAAGAATCCCTCCGATGAGAAGACTCCCTGAAAGGATGATCCAGGGGAGGATTCCGGAAAATTCGGGAGTGCGGAGGAGTATCAGGCTCTGCACAATGCCGGTGACCGGTATTGCGAGAACCAGAAGCCATCCCCTGATATCTGCATGCAGATATTCCTGATACAGGGAGACAGCCCCGATTCCCACGAGCGAAGCCAGCGGGGGAGCGACCATCACCAGGTAATAGAGATGAAAGTGGCCTGAAGAGAGGCTGAAGTACGCCAGCTCAGGGACCAGCCAGAGAAGCAATGCACAGAGCAGGATCTCCTGCTCTGTCAGATTCTGTATACGGGAGAGCACCGGTCTTCGGATCCATGCCAGCAGTCCGATCAGAGCAAACGGGAGGAGCCAGGTGATCTGACCTGCCATCTGCTCATTCCCAAGCCTCAGGAGACCAGGAGAGCCGGCTTCATCTGGTCCACCCATACCCGGAGAGGGTATGCCTGATCTGATCTCTTCCCTGTCAGAAGATGGTGGTATGGGTTCTCCCCCCATTCCGTCTCCTGCCTGGTCATCTTTTTGATTCAGGGGGGTCATCGTTCGGTTAAATCCTTCAGTTCTCTCATTCAAAGGATCGGTCTTTCCGATGATCCGCGACAGACCATTATACCCGAAGATGAGTTCAAGGGCTGAGTTATTCTCGCTGCTGCCGATGTACGGACGTTCGCCTGAGGGCGTCAGATCTACCATTACGGCCCATGAGAATGAGACAACCACCAGCACTGCACCAGCACATGCCAGATGAAGAATTCTCTTCTTCAGGGGGATCGGTCTTGAGAGGAGATAGATACCAAAGAATGCCGGAATGACAGCAAATGCTTCTATCATCTTGATGTTAAAACCGATACCCACGAGGATCGCAGTCATGGTGAGCCAGAGCAGGGATCCCCTTCTCCATGCCTCTATGGCCGTTATGAATGCCAGAAGAAGAACACATACCAACAGTCCGTCCAGATTATTCGTACGGCCCACGGCGACGGCAATCGGCGTGATGGTCAGAACAAAAGCAGCAATAAGCCCTGAAGGTTTCCCATATGATCGGGAGATTACCAGGTACAGCAGGATAACAGAGATTATTCCGGCAAGAGCCTGTGGTAGGATAAGTGCCCATCCGGTATACCCACATATCAGGACACTGGTCATCTGCACCCATAATGCCACCGGTGGTTTATCTACGGTAACAAAACCTGCCGAGTCAAAAGACCCCCATATGCTGATTGCCGGGTTTGTCAGCATGCTCTTTATCGCAGCTGCATAATAGGGGTTCGAATATCCATTCTGACTCAGATTCACAAGGTACAAGAATCCGGCAACAAGAATGATTCCGACAAGTGTCAGTTCATAGCAGTATTTTTTGAGTATGTGATCGATGTCCATATAACAACCATGATACGGTATACGAGATCAGAAAGGGTCAACGACTGACTCTCCACCATTCGGTGGTATGTCTTATAAGAAACGAAGATGCGGATGGTTGCAAGAGGCAACTGATCTTTTGGGTATTCTCCAGAGGAAGAAGATCAGGTGAGGGGGTTGGAAATGAGAGATAATTGATTATCTTCCGCTCCACCAGAAGGAGAGGATAGATCTTCCCATCGCATAGATGTCAGAGTTCTTCACCGTAGTTCCCGGCCCCTGTGTCCATAGTACCGGGATTTCAAGTATTGGGTAATTGTTACGCTGAAAATAAATCAGGACTTCTGTATCCCAGAACCAATGGGTATCATGGATGAAAGGGAGAATGGATACCAGTTTTTTTCTTTCAAATGCTTTACATCCACACTGATGGTCCTGAATTCTGCTGCCGAGGAGCAATCTGACAAGATGATTATACCCTCTGCTCTTCATCTCCCGACTTGTGCTCCGGACGATTCGGCTGGCAGGAAGGAGCCGGGATCCGATTGCCATATCATAGCCATCAGCAACCGACTGAATCAGCCGGGGAAGCACCTGTATATCTGTGGCGAGATCTACATCAAAGTAACAGAAGATATCCCCTGATGCCTGCCTCGCTGCCCGGGTGAGTGCTGATCCCCTTCCAAGCCGTTTGCTCCGGTGGAGGACACGAATTCGCTCATCCCTGGAGGCACATGCCAGGGCATGCTCATAGGATCCATCAGTGCTTGCATCCTCTGCGATGATCAGTTCAAAGGAGTCGGTGATCCCCTCAAGGGTCTCAATAGCAGCAGGAATTGCGTTCTCTAACGCAGCTTTGTCGTTGTATACGGGTATGACTGCAGAAACGGTCGGTTGTATCATATTAAAAATCCCCATCGCTATCTGGATCTTGTGTGTATGATACACCGAGTAATGAAGAAAACAGATTGAATCAGTTGAGTCTTACAACCGAAAGGTTGGATGTATGTGCATCCTGTCTCTGTGGGTATGGTCACCTGAGAGAACAGGACTTTGCCAGAACCAAGATGTTTTGAAAGTTTGGGACGCACATATGGTTTTTATGTATGCTCACCCGGTAGATCGCTCTTCATTCCCTGCGATCTAAACCAACCGGGTAATCTGGAATAACGATGAGATTTTCCCTGCTCCCTCCCGGGTCAACTCTCTAACTCCTGGTTGCCGAAGTTTTAAAATTTCATGTGGCTGATTATGGAATTGTAGTACTCTGAAAAACCACACCTGGAGAAGTGAGGTTTCTGATACAAGGCATCAACTACCGCGATGGACTATTGTGACCTGATTATCTGTGGCAAAGGTCTTTTTTTAAGAATGAGAAGATTAAAAAAGGTTAATTGGTATTTATCTTAATAGTCCCACCGTTTTTCAACGTCCAAGGGCCTGAAGGTAATGAAGTATAAGGAGCCTTTTTAAAACTGGTTCTCCATGCTTTGCCCGAAAGTTTTACCTGTGTTCCAACATCCCCTGTGAGCTTGACTGTCACCGTCTTCCAATACCAAGGGATATTTATTTGGAATGACTGATCTACTGATTTCCCTCCACGGATTAAAGATACTGTTCCCTCGACCTGTGTCACATCCAATGCTGCATTTATCGATAATGTCGCGGTTCCCAGAGTTGGTTTTTTCGCTAATGTCGAAACCTCACCCAATGCAGATGTTGAGAGGCACGATATTAGAATAATGAACAGACAAATCCCTAATAATCCAATCCTTTTACCATCCCACATAGTATCACAATAATTACCTTAACCCTTGAATTATTAAATCTGTTGTTTTTTGTCCGATACATCAGTACACAATTGGGCTATGTCTGATTTGTGGTCGTGATCTATGATCATTGAGCTCATGAATTTATGAGTAAATTGTTGGTGATAATCGCTCGACCCCCACTAGTTCTGCACCTGTGGATATTGAATATTTAAACTGAAATTTCTCAAAAGGGTTTTTGTTATCGATGGTCTGTATGATGCTCATTCATCACAAAAATACATCTCTCCGATTTCAGAGAGGCTTTCGCCTTGGATTATTCATGTTTCAGGTGTGGACCGGGAAGTGGTTCAAAAAGGTTCCGTTTTCGTTTATCTACATATCAATTTCACATTGCCTAAAACAAACTATTTTATACTAATAGTGAAAATAACAATTATGGGCCACGTACGTTTTTATCTACTTTTACCGTCCGCCATTCTCTTCTTCCTGCTTGTTTTTTGTGTCTCTGCGGATCTACCTGATCAAAAAGAGAACTGGAAGGATACTGCAAATTCTTTAGAAAAGGAGAAAAAATTCGATGAGGCTCTGGCTCTCTATGATGAGGCTGTAGCAAGTAATCCCGGTGATGATTCATATGCAAGGGACAAAGGGATGTTCTTGTCGAGGATTGGCCAGTATCTTGATGCATTAAAGGCGTTTGAAAAGGCACGGGATATCAATGCGAATAATGCACTGACGTGGCAGAATATCGGGGCTGTCTATACAAAGATGGGAAGATATGACGAAGCATTAGATGCATTCAATAAGGCACTACCCATGGATCCCGGCTGGATGAATGTAGAGGGGGATCTCGGAATTGTGCTGGACAAGATGAAGAGACATGCAGAAGCGTTAGAGATGGTAAATAAGGCAATTTCTAAGAATCCGGATGAATATAATCTCTATGCCCTGAAAGGAAATGTGTTGGTTCATCTTGGTGAAGATGAGCAGGCATTACAGGCATACAAGGACGGATTATCGATCCTGCAAAAGAGTGGATATCGGAGTAAAAATGAATATGCAGATGATTCATGGGGAGATGGGGAAATCGGTCTTACCGCTGGCGGAGGCTTTGGCCTGTGAACCATTTTTTCCTACGATCTGACTGATATTCCACCAAAGTATTGGAGTTCCCATTTCCCGAAGTGATCCACGATTGTTGCTTTTTTTCTTATGAAGATGGGCATGGTTGTCATTACCGAGCCTTCATTATAGGCTCTCTATGTAGGAGATCTCTCTTCTTTGAAGACTAAGTACGGATATTTGGCTCCCAGATCAACGATTATGGATCACGACCCAAATTCTCATGAAAACGAAAAAAAATGCCTGAAATCGCGGTGAACGGTTCAGATTCTTCTGGAGCTGTATCCCGTATCGATGGCGGTTCTCTTTTTCAGAACTGTGAGGGTGTTGATGTGATCAGTACGATCCAGAAGATCTCACCTTCCGGGTGATAAGCGAGGAGGTCTCCCCTCGTGAACCGTTGTATCGTATTCTCCCTTCTGGTACTGGGAAATGGGGGGCGGAGCTGCCCCCTTTACTCTTTGATCCACCGGATCAATCCTGACAACTGGCTGATATGATCCATCGAGATGCCTGCCAGATCCAGTGTATCCACCATAAGGGTTCCGTCCTGGTCTTCCTTGATTGACGCAATGACCTGTGCAGCAAACTCCATCGAAGTTGATGCGAGAACCCGGTATTGCCGGTACACAAGGTACAGACCGATGCCGTTGATCACCGCAGTTCCCCCACAAAACCCGGCGATGAGTTCAACGATCACAATCTCCCTCCAAATCTGACAACATCACTGACGTTCAGACTCCCTGAAACAAAATCCCGGGTATGCCAGGAGATGTTCTCCCGTTCCTGGTCAGATCCCAGAACCACCATCCCGGGCCCGGCTACCACGGTCTCCCCTGATATTCCCCCTTCAATCAGCCGTGAAGATGCATACTCACCGGTATGCAGGATCCCTGACGTGGTACGTGATGAAAACCCGGTTGCTCTGAGAGGGACCTGATCGATGAAAGCACAGGGTACTGCAGGACCGCTGGCCCGTTGAATACCTGATGCATACTCTGCAAAGAGTATCGGGCCGGCTCCCCTGACCGAGAGATCAGCCCCCACTGACGGATCTCTCCGCATCGTTCTTGACAGCCGGGAGCTCCCTTCGGTCATTACCCGTGAATCATAGGATCCGTTCTCATCCTGGACTGAGCTGGAGAGCATGGCTGACCCATCGGTGATGATGGTGGTTGCGATATAGTCAGCTCCGGCAAGACTGGCAAGTACAAAGAATACGACTCCTGCTCCTCCTCCGAACCAATTCATCCCTGCTCCAAAAAGGAGGTATCAGGCCAGAATTGGTACGGCATCAGCCCATGTCTCAAGACTGGTCCTGATAGTGTCTGCCTCATAACTGGAGAGGGTGATACTATCCCGCTTTACCGTCACCGTGTAGAGTTCTCCGCTCAGGTGGTGGCATTTGAGGGAACAACTGAACGTATCCTCTGAACTGTCACGTGATGCAGACACCCCGGTTCCCATCGCTGTGGTTATCGCTGTATTACCCGTGATCTGGGTCACAGCGGTGTTGACTGCTGCCATCGTCGGTCCTCTGATCGGTATCTTCCCGACAAGTTTTGCCTCGCTATTCTCGTATGAGATGGATGCTGCGTACCCTTCTTTGGTCTTCTCAATCGCAGGTTTTGAAATACCTGCCGATTCATATGCCGTGCATCCCCAGGGGTTGTTATCGATGATATCCTGGATCAGTGCGCTGAAGGTGGTATAATCAGCAATCGGAGTGGCTAATGTCCTGACTGCTGACTTTACCACACTCTTCTGGGTGAAATCTGCCATATTCTTTTCCCATCCTGTCGCATCTCCTGCGACACTCAAAGATATGAAGTGGTGATATATAGAAAAAACGAGGGTGGTAGTATCAGTTGATAATTCGTGCTCTGAATCAGTAATCGGGAGAGGAGACGGGCATTCTGAGGGGAGGGGTAGCTCATCTGACCTGGCATTTTAGCCACCTACCGGCAGGAATCTGCATCCCAGATTCGGGCTCCCTTCGAGGTGGCTTCGGTCTCATATATCGTTATCTGGGTGAAGGTGAGCACTTGAGTTAATTGAAAGATGGATCTCTCATATTAATATGAGATCATAAAAGACCATCACCCGCATCTCTTCCCTGATCCCTTGGGGTGATGCAATGTCAATGGATCTGTGAAACATCTCTTCAAGTCCAAGAGAAAGACCCGATACATCACGAATATCTGCTTCCTGCTTAAACTCTGCATATATATCGATGTCATGTTCATCTTGCAGTTTCCCTGGCACCCGATCCAAAAATTCAGATCTCTTTTACCCGATATTTGCGATGAATCTCTTCTTACCATTTTTTTGTGAAGAAATGACATCATTCCAATTCGTATTCTCTCTCTATTCAGTATTCGTCCCCTGCTCCTGGAAAAAAGTACCTTACCTGATAAAAAGAGGGGTGGGATCAGAAGTACGGTAATGTCACCTGAAGGAACGTTTTAAATTATCCAGTCCTCAAACCTCTCTTCAATTGGAGAGTGTATAATCACTGTGATGAATGAGATTCATACACTCTCACATATCTCTCACCGATGTATGAGTTCAATGATCCTGGATCACCCCGGGTGTTGGTATTACCAAATAATTTCATAATATTGCCTTTTTACACCTGATATCTCATACCAGAAAACCATAACGAATAATCTCTCTGACATCGACAGATAATTACGAATGGGTCAAAGCGTCACTCCTCCACTGAGGATCATCTCATGGAATATCACCCTTCGATGTCCGCTCCGATGCCCGCACTGCTACTCTGATGCTGGAGACCACGATGTCCCGGATCCCCTTTCAACCACCGAAGCATTCGGTATTCTTGATCAGATAAAAAATATGGGCAATCCGGTCGTCATCCTTAGCGGAGGTGAACCGATGATGCGTGAAGATATCTTCGAGATCGCATCGTATGGAACCGATCTCGGTCTCCGGATGGCAATGGGAACCAGCGGGTACCTCTTTGATGAAAACACCCCTTCCCGTATGAGAAAATCCGGCATCAGGAGTATCGCAATCAGTATTGACTCAGCAGATCCGGCGATTCATGATGCGTTCAGGGGGTGCCTCGGATCCTGGGACCGGGCGATCAATGCAATCAAGGTCTGTGTTCGTGATAGTTTGCAGGTGCAGATCAATATGACTGTGATCACCCCGGATCCCGAAATACTTGACCGGGTGGTAGCCTTGGGAAGAGAACTTGGCGTCCTTGAGTATCAGATCTTTATCCCGGTTCCCACCGGACGTTCAGTGCAGGAGAACTATCAGCGGTATGGGGCATATGAAGAGCTACTCAGGCACATTCTTCATACCTACACAGACAGTGGGATCTCCCTGCGTCCGACCTGCATCCCTCAGTTCCGCAGGGTAGCCGAGGAGATGGGCCTCACCCATACTCCATGGGGGCGGGGGTGCATCGCTGGAATATCATACTGCCGAATTTATGCCAACGGAGATGTTACTCCCTGCCCGTACCTCCCGGTTATTGCAGGAAATCTCAGGGCCAGACAACTTCATGATCTCTGGGCCAACTCCGGGGTTTTTGCTGCACTTCGGGATTTCGATCGATTACAGGGGAAATGCGGAATATGTCAGTATAAAACAATATGTGGCGGATGCCGGGCCCGGGCGTTCTCGCAGCACGGGAACATAACGCACTCCTGCGGAAGTCTGGTACAACCCCATGATATTGACGGAGAACTGTGTGCTGAAGATCCGCTCTGCCCGTATCTTCGGGAAGGTGATGTGTGACTTCCGGGTCCATGGATCAGATAGATCTCCTCCTGCTCAATGCACTTCAGGAAGAATTTCCGCTGGTTCACAATCCCTGGGAGACTATCGGCATTCAGATCGGCATCTCTGGTGAACACGTACTCACCAGGATCAGAATGATGGAAAAGATCGGAGTTCTTCGGGGCATATCTCCAACACTGGAATCAGCGAAGAGAGGAACTACGGTGTCCACTCTGATAGCACTCAAAGTGCCTGAAGAAAGAATAACAGATATCGCTGCTGTTATTAGCGGGTATCCGGAAGTATCCCATAATTTCAGACGTGAGCATGAGTACAATCTCTGGTTTACGCTGGCAGCAGCCTCACCGAATCGCATTCATGAGATCATCGATGAGATTCTCTCACGGACAGGGATTCAACCAGAGGCCCTGCTCAACCTGAAGACAGAGCGGCGATTTAAGATTGACGTGAGATTTCCTTTTGTCCGAAATGCTGATGGAGCCGATGATGGATCCTACTGACCTCCTTCTCCTCCGCGAACTGGAAAAGGGCCTCCCCCTGGTCTCCCATCCATATGCAGAGATAGGGATTCATCTTGGGATTTCAGAGAATGAGGTGATCCGGCGCATCGGTGTCCTGAAGGAGACCCGGATAATCAGGAGAATGAGAGCAAGGATCAATCAACGCAGTGTAGGAATTATCGCGAACGCTCTCGTTGCATGGAAGATCCCTGAGGAAGAATCAGAGACGGCAGGGCTGTATCTGGCAGAGGTTGTGGAAGTGACTCATTGTTACCGACGATCAACGGTTCCAGGAAGATGGGAATATCCGATCTACACCGTTCATCATGGGTGGTCGCATGAGCAGGTACTACGAGAGATTTCAATGATTGCAGAGAAGACCGGCTATTCAGAATATGTAGTGCTATTCAGCACAGACGAATATAAGCGGGCGCCTCATACCAGAGTGGGCGACATGAATGGAGAACTATGAACCGGATAACCCAATGTCTCCATGGAAAAGGAACGGTCAGCACGATGATGGCCGGTTCTCACACAAAAGAAGTCAGGCAGGAGTTTCTTGCGTACTCCACCACCAGCATCAGACCAGTCATCTTCTGGAATCTGACCGGACGATGTAACCTCTCCTGTAAACATTGTTACAACTCTTCAGGCCCGGATAAGGGTGCCGGGGATGAACTTACTACAAGCGAAGCGATATCGTTCATCAATGACTGCGGAGTTCTTGGAGTCCCCGTAATTCTGCTATCCGGCGGTGAACCTCTGATGAGACCTGATATCTGGGAGCTGGCAGCCCATGCCCATGGTCTTGGAATTAAGACCGCTCTCAGTTCAAACGGGACATTCATAACTCCTGAAATCACCAGCAAAATTCGGGATGCCGGTATCGGGTACGTGGGGATCTCTCTTGACGGGGCAACAGCTGCAACCCATGACACGGTTAGAAATACCCCCGGGGCGTTTGAGCGGGCAGTACAGGCTTTTTCCTGGTGCAGGGATGAGAATATCAGATGTGGGGTGAGGGTCACCCTCACCCGAGAGAATCTCCATGAACTCGGGGATCTCATTGATCTCGCTCTCCGTATTGGGGCATCCCGGTTCTGCGTATACTGGCTCGTCCCTTCAGGAAGAGGTGCTGACTCATACCACCATCTGCAGTTATCAGAGGATGGGGTCTTTTCTGCCCTGGATCTTCTCCAGCAGTATGCAAAAAAGACAGACCCGTCGGTGATGGAGTTTCTTACCGTAGACGGACCACAGGATGCTGTTCACCTGCTTCAATGGATGGAGCAGGAGGGATCAGATGATCTTCCCGAAGCAAGAAGTCTGGTTTCTTCAATGAAAGGAGGTTGTAGTGCCGGTATCAGGGTTGCTAATGTTACGCCGTCCGGTGAGGTATACCCCTGCCAGTTTGCCCAGATACCAGAGTTTCGTATCGGTTCAATTCGGGAGCGAAAATTCTCAGAACTGTGGAACGATCCGGATAACCCGGTCCTTACCAGATTTAGAAAAAAGGATGAACATCTGACCGGAAAATGTGGGAGATGTTCCTACCGGGATATGTGTGGAGGAGGATGCCGGGTGAGGGCATTCCGCCAGACTGGAGATTTTTCAGCTGAAGATCCGTTCTGTTTTATCAGAACGTGATTCCCCTTCAATTTCTGATCACCCTACGGTGTCCAGAGAGATGGCAAGTGGATCTGCTCCCCCCTTGCCATCTGCTGGGTCTGCTTCAGGCATTTTTCAATGTGGCGAGATCGAAACGGTCAAGGTTCATGACCTTGTTCCATGCTGCCACAAAGTCCTGTACAAACGTATCTTCTGCGTCAGAACTTCCGTACACCTCAGCCAGAGCACGGAGCTGAGCGTTCGAACCGAAGATGAGATCCACCCGGGTACCGGTCCACTTAACTTCTCCAGTCTTGCGGTCTCTCCCTTCAAAGATGTCCCTGGCGTCAGAAACCGCTTTCCATTCCGTATCTATGTCCAGCAGATGTACGAAAAAGTCGTTTGTCAGAGTTTCCGGCTTGCTGGTAAAAACACCGTGACGAGTCTGTCCGAAGTTCGTGTTCAGCACCCGCATGCCCCCAACGAGCACCGTCATCTCCGGGGCGGTGAGTGTCAGCAATTGTGCCTTGTCAACCAGTAACGCCTCGGCTTCTATAGCACAGGGACCCTTGAGGTAGTTACGAAAACCATCTGCAATCGGTTCGAGAACAGCAAATGAAACCACATCGGTCTGCTCCTGCAGGGCATCCATTCGTCCTGGTGTGAAAGGAACCTGTATATCGCGGCCGGCATTCTTTGCAGCCTGTTCGACCCCGGCGCAACCGGCCAGAACAATCAGATCTGCACAGGAGACTCTTTTTCCGCCTGTGGTCGTACGGTTGAATTCATTCTGGATTGTTTCGAGAATATTCAGGACGACCCTCAGGTCAGCCGACTGGTTAACCTCCCAGTCTTTCTGCGGCGTTAGACGAATTCGTGCACCATTTGCACCACCACGTTTATCTGAACCACGAAAGGTAGAAGCCGAAGCCCATGCGATCGATACCATCTGGGATATTGAGAGTCCTGAAGCGAGAATCCTGTCTTTGAGGGAGGCAATATCCTGTTCATCAATCAGCGGGTGATTACCAGCAGGGATCGGGTCTTGCCAGATGAGATCTTCTGTGGGAACCTCAGGGCCGAGATACCGTACACGAGGACCCATATCACGGTGTGTCAGTTTAAACCATGCCCGGGCAAATGCATCGGCGAGCTGATCCGGGTTCTCGTAAAATCGCCGTGAAATCTTCTCATACGCCGGATCAAATATCAAGGCAAGGTCTGTGGTAAGCATGCCTGGTGCATGCCGCTTTGCCAGGTCATGGGCGTCTGGCACCGTGCCGGTACCAGCGTTATTCTTCGGATGCCACTGATACGCACCGGCCGGACTTTTTGTCAGTTCCCATTCGTACTTGAACAGGTTTCCAAAGAAATTATTACTCCACTTCGTCGGCGTGGTTGTCCAGGTGATCTCAATGCCGCTGGATATTGTGTCATTCCCTTTGCCAGTCCCAAAATTGTTCTTCCAACCAAGTCCCTGCTCTTCGATTCCTGCAGCTTCGGGCTCAGGACCCACGTGCGAAGCAGGACCAGCCCCATGGGTTTTCCCAAATGTGTGTCCTCCGGCGATGAGTGCAACCGTTTCTTCATCGTTCATAGCCATTCGTGCGAAAACATCGCGGATATCCCTGGCAGCAGCGATTGGATCGGGTTTGCCATCCGGACCTTCCGGGTTGACGTAAATGAGACCCATCTGCACCGCAGCAAGAGGCTTCTCCAGCTCCCGGTCACCCGAATACCGCTGGTCACCAAGCCATGTCTCTTCTGAACCCCAGTATACATCTTCCTGCGGTTCCCAGACATCTTCACGCCCGCCTCCAAAGCCAAATGTTTTGAATCCCATGGACTCTAATGCGACATTTCCTGCAAGGATCATAAGGTCGGCCCAGGAGATTTTTCTCCCATACTTCTGTTTTAATGGCCAGAGCAATCTTCGGGCCTTGTCAAGGTTCACATTGTCAGGCCAGCTGTTCAGAGGCGGAAAACGTTGCTGTCCTGTACTGGCGCCTCCACGCCCATCACTTGTACGGTACGTTCCGGCACTATGCCACGCCATACGGATGAACAAGGGGCCATAATGGCCAAAATCTGCCGGCCACCAGTCCTGCGAGGTGGTCATCAGATCTCTCAGGTCTTTCTTCACGGCCGCAAGGTCAAGGGTGTTGAATTCACGGGCGTATGTAAAGTTTTCACCCATGGGATTTGAAAGAGAAGAGTTCTGGTGAAGAAGTTTCAGGTTCAGCTGGGTTGGCCACCAGTCCCGATTGTACCTGCCCTGACCAGTTATCTGCTTGGAAGTCCTCCCAGTTACCGGGCACTTGCTATTTTCTGTAACCATGTGATGCTCCTGTTGATGATTGATATTTCGTACGATGGTATAAGGTTATTCCTTTGGAGTCAGGGACCCGGCATCCTGCAGCAGTATCGTCCAGGGTGGCTTGCAGCCATAGCACGGTGATTTTCTAAAACTGGTGCACCGGCTGCGGTGATGAAGTCCTTTTTCCATGAATGTTCGATTCTCTTTATATCGATACCCTATGGTGGGTCTCTCTCTCCAATCGGAGTGGTTACCGGAGAGTTCATGTTCAATGATGCATGCTTCGGTATCAGCACCTCTGTGTGAAACACCGATAGACTCAAAAAACCTCATCTGGGTTTCATGACCAATATGGACACCTTCACCCTGATTACGACTTTTGGGAGTCAGGTATGCTTCTTCATACCGTTTCCAGATTGCAGGATTCAGTCGGGCATTTTTGCCAACCCTCATACCTCCCGAAGAAGGAGATACATCGAGGGCTTTGGCTCACTCGCAGGTTCGGGCATGTCTTCGGTTTTTACTCAAAATACATATCGCTTCGAGCTAATTTTCCATTGTCTGGGAACACCTCATCTTTGCTGACTTCATCAGATCTCCTCCGTATCATAGCTATTCCTCGATCAGTAACCTCTATCTTCAGGGGTTCTCCTCCCTGCACCGCATGACCGGAACACCGGCATGCAACACACCGGGTTCCGTTCTTTGCGCAGGGACATTCTCCATGTTCCTGTTCACATCGCTTCAGATATCCGGTGCTGCAGAGCATATTTACCCATCCATGAAGCGACCTTACCGGGACACCCATCTCGACTGCCAATTCAGACAGTAAACATCCTCCACGTGAATGGATGAACCCAAGAACCCCGATGCCCTCACTCATCAGAATGCCTCTCCCCGGGAACATCCGAGCAGAATTCTCCGCATATCCGGGTATGCAGGGATCGCGAGAAGTGCTCCCCAGATAAACCCAGATCCAAAGAGATTACCAAAATCTGCAAAATTTCCTTCAATCATCAGGGAGATTGCGTGAGCTCCTGATATCAGAACCGTACAGACGCCGAAGATCAGGAGCAGGAGGAGTCCGGTATATCCATACTGCACCCATCGTGCCTGATCTGTCTTCCCCTCAATGACTCCGGTGATAAGAATTGCTCCGATAAGCAGGAGAATACATCCACCGGGAATATCCGCTGGTACGGGAAGACCGGATACGATACCAAGGCCTGTTCCTAACGAGAGGAGGCCGTTGATGACTGTGACTGCGCCAATCAGTGCGGTCCAGAGATACAGGGTTGTGCGTGGAAATCGATTTGCTACCATATTATACTCCCAGGATTCCTGATACGATGATCTTCACAACGAAAGCAAGGACAAACGCTATCAGTATTCCCCATCCAAGGGCAATTCCTGTCCATTTCCAAGATCCCATCTCCTGCTTGATCACTCCGAGCGTTGCCACGCAGGGGAGATAGAGCAGGACAAAGACCATGTAGGCAAGAGCGGTGGCCGGACCAAGAGACGGATCTGCGACAAGAGCAGCGGCAAGAGAATCTTCTCCGCCATAGAGGGTCCCGAGGGATCCGACAACTACTTCCTTTGCAATAAACCCGAAGATCAGTCCGACAACGAGCTGCCAGGTGAACCCAAGCGGAGCGAAGAGTGGCTGTGCTAATTGACCTAGCATCCCGGCAAGACTACTGGCTGATCCATATTCGACACCGAATGGAAGGGTAGCCAGAACCCAGACACCCAGAACCCCGCCAACGATCACGATTCCTGCCCGCTGGAGGTATTCTCGTCCCCGGTGCCACATATGGAGTCCGGCAGCTTTCAGGGTTGGACTCCGGTAGGGGGGAAGCTCCATGATGAACGGCGAAGGTTCATCGCAGAAGACCATTCTGCGAAACAGGAGTGCGGTGCCGATTGCAGCCAGGATGCCGAGAACATACAGGAAGAATATCACGGCCCCTGCCTGATCTCCGAAGAATATACCGGCGAGAAGGACATATACCGGCAGGCGGGCAGCACAGGACATACATGGGATCGAGATGATAGTGATGATCCGATCTGCCCGGCTCTGTAGCGTCCGGGTTGCCATGATGGCAGGAACATTACAACCAAACCCAATCAGGAGCGGGATGAACGATCTTCCATGCAGTCCGATTGACTGCATCAGCCGATCCATGACAAATGCCGCCCGAGCCAGATATCCTGAGTCTTCCAGAAGTGAGAGCAACAGGAACAAGATAAAGATGCTCGGTACGAAGCTGAACACCGTCCCTACTCCGCCAATTACTCCATCGGAGAGAAATGAGGTCAATAGTGATCCAAGACCGAGATTCTGTATTGATTCGCTCAGTGTTCCAAAGAGTACTTCAAAACCGGATGCAAACGGGGCAGATGCACTAAACGTGAGCTGGAAGGCAAACCACATGAATGAGAGAAAAATGGGGATGCCAAACCACCGATGAGTGAGTACCTGGTCCATCAGATCAGTGGGCATTACTCTTGCGGGGGAGCAGGAGACTGCAGATCCGGTGATCTGCTCAGCAGTTTTATACCGGGCAAGCATGATCTCCTGGATACATCCATCAATCTCTGCAGGTTCGCAGGTATCAATAACCGGGATCGTAATGCCTGCTACATGGAGCCGTTCGGTCAGATGTTCATCCCCTTCAAGGAGACGGATTGCTGCATATTCTGGGGTGAGGTTGTGTAGGTGAGAGGTGTGTTCGTTCAGAACAACACTGATTTCAGCAAGACGGGATTTCACTGTGTGTGGATACTGAACTAACCATTGATTATTTGTATTTTCCCTCCTCATCCCGATGATCGATGCGATGAGGTCTTCAATCCCTTTACTTTGGCTTGCAACGATCTTGACCACCGGAAGACCGATATTGCGGGAGAGGCACGCTACATCGATGGTAATACCAGACTCCTCCGCAAGATCTGTCATATTCAGGGCGATGACCATCGGAAATCCGATCTCCATCAACTGAGTGGTCAGAAACAGATTACGTTCGATATTTGTTGCATCAATAATCTGGACAATCACATCCGGATGAGCGGTCAGGAGGGCATCTCTGGCAACCTGCTCATCAGGAGTGAATGCACTCAGACTGTATGTTCCGGGGAGATCACATATACGAAGGGTGGTATCACCGGTTTTTCGGGTTCCTTCCTTGATATCTACGGTCACACCCGGATAGTTTCCGGTATGCTGGTATACTCCGCATAACGTATTGAACAGGGTCGTCTTTCCGACATTTGGATTTCCCGATAAGAGGATACGAATTTCGGTCATATTTTTCCAGGTATTGGTTTTACCAGAACCATGCCTGCGGCTCCGGTACCAAGAGCATACCGGCTCTCTTTAATCCTGATAATCACTGACTCATTCGCTTTCTGAATGATAGTGAGTTCTTCACCGACTGATATCCCGAGCTGACCGAGGGTATTGGTAAGATATCCGGAGCCACAAATATGCTCCACCTTGACCCGGTCCCCGGCTTTCATACCACTGAGCGGAATCATATCCTCACGTATCCTCATTCATCGATACAGATATCATCGCCGCTTCGGATCGCCGAATTGAGAGTGTATATCCGCGAATCTGACATTCAGCAGGATCACCGAGTGGAGCCCATCTGACTAATTTCAGGAGTGAACCAGGAAGAACCCCCATCTCCATCATTCTACGTCTGATCAGGGAATCCCCGGAGATTCCGGTGATGACTGCAGAAGATCCTGCAGGCATTTTTTCTACTGTAATAATTTTCATAATTAGTCGAATAAGTTTTGATTGATCTAAATTTTGCAGTGGGCACATATAAATTTTATGAACTCTAATTGTAATGATAGATATTTACTCAGATTCTGATGCTATTCACGAGTGACTACGATGGTCACGCAAGAAAATGGGTATCATTGGGTGCTGGATGATCCCCGGTTCTTCCCCGATCAGGCTGTATCACTGGAAAATTATTAAACATCGCGAAAAGAAAGGGAAACATTTCATGGCGGATGAGAAACGATCAAAAAGACATGAGGATCTCCTTGAGGCCATCTATGAGGTCTCACAAGGGAAAGGATATGCGAAGTCCCGGGATATCGCTGCAGCATTGTGCATCACTCCTGCAACCGTGACCGATGGGTTTAAGCGACTTTCAGATGCAGGCTTGGTTAATTATGAACCCTATGGCGGGGTTACCCTTACCGAAGCCGGATCTTCCATTGCCCGACGGACTCAGGATTCCCATCATATCATTCGCCGGCTGCTTGAACTGTCTGGAGTAGATCCCGAGATAGCAGACACGGATGCCTGTGTAATGGAACACGGGCTCTCCCCTGATTCCAGTACACAACTCAGCCGGCTGGTCACCTTCATTGAGACATGTTTAGAAGATGAAACGAGTAATCAGCGGTTTTGGCAGATCATTGGCAGCAGCACAAAAAAGCAACCCGAAATCCCGAAGAAGAAGAAGTGATTTTGGTTTATGACCCAATCCCTCACATGATGCGGGTTTGCATAATCGCGAGCATCTGTGATTATATCCACAACAAGAATCCAATCTATTCAAAAAACGAGGGATCAAATCTCAAAATGGCGTTTAAGATATGACCTGACCTTTTCTGACTCAAGCCATCCCTTGTCCAGTTGGTCGATGATCCTGTCAATATCTTTTACTGCGTGCAATATTGTTTCAGTATACTGACCTGGGTCCATATCGCATACAGCGGTAATTATTGCGAGTGGATTTCGTATCTCATCATTTAAAATTGCCAGGACTTCCAGATTCCGGGTTATCTGGGCGAGGGCTTCTACCCGATCTTGTTCTGATTGTTTTCGTTCAGTAATGTCCTGCATAATCCCTTCAATCGCTGTCTGGTTCCCTGCTTCATCGGCTGTGGCCTCGGTGATGACATGAACCCATCTGATCGTTCCATCAGGTCTGATACACCGGTGTTCAATATCGCCTTTTCCGCCAGTCTCACGCATGACCCTGAATGCTTCCCGAACCAGTTCGCGATCATCAGGGTGAATATATGCAAATAAATCCTCAATACTCCCGGTCCAGGCAGAGCGGTCTATTCCACATATCTGGTACACTTCATCTGAAAAACGGACCGTTCCCGACTGGTAATCATATCTCACGTTTCCAAATTTCGCAATAAATTGTGCTTTGCGGAGTCGTTGTTCATTCACCGCAACGGCCTGTTCTGACCGCCGGTGAAACAGGAGTTCCCAGGCAGTATGTGCCAGAGTGGTCAGGGCTATTGTGTCTTCTTCATCATATGGCTGCTTTTTATTTGCTCCTGCAATGACCGCAACCACCCGATCTCCTATCATGACCGGAACAGAGATCATCCGGGTCAGAGGCAGATGCCCCTCAGGAAGGAACTTCCCCCCCGGTCTGCTGACTTCATAATTATTAATCACAACCGGTCTTTTCAGCCTCACCGAATCAGCCCATATCCCTGCTTTCGTGATGGGAAAATGAAGAGGTGCTGTTTGAACGGCACACGAAGCCATCGCCTCTGGTGACCAGGCATGTCCAAACATCGTCTGTTCATCCTCACTGATGAGGCCGATAAATCCAATATTACTCTGTACTACTTTGAGACTCTCTTCGAGAACATATTCCATGAATGCGGTATCATTCAGATCGGTATGCTGATACAGGCCAAGAAGCGAGACGATTCGTTGGGAATTATGACCTAATTTCAGGACTGCTTCATGCTGCTCGGAAATATCACTTATCGTGAGCCTGACCTGAAGAGGTCTGTCACAGGATTCCACCAGGAGCCCCTCTATCCGGGAGAAGAATTCGGATCCATCCGCTCTGACCAGCTGAATCGTGCAGTTCGCCGGTTCTTGCTGATGGAGAATCTGTACATAGAATCGATCCCATGGTCCCTGATCATCCTGGGCAACAAACTTTCGAAACCGGGATCGAATCAGCCGTTGCCTGACCACCCCGAGCATGGTTGCTCCGGTCAGGTTTACTTCTGATATGAGTGCCTCTTCGGTCAGCGTAATGTAGCCGACTGGTGAGAAATCATACAGATCAATATACCGCTTTCGTGAGTGCTCAAGCTCCAGGTACGCTTTTTGTAGTTCTTCGTTCTGGAGCTCGAGCTCTATCTGATGTACCCTGAGTTCATGGATGATCTCATCCTGAGTCTTTTCAGACAGATCTCCTGAAATTGGTTTGGACTTTGCCAGATGATCTTCAGCATCCCTCCTGATCTGACGTTCATGTGATCCGTTGTCACCGGGATGAAGCTTATCTTTCATGTAATCACAACCGGATGAGGTTTCTGGTATCCGTTCATCACGATGCCCTCCGGAACTTCCCTGCGGGAACCGTTATCTCAAATCTGGCCCCTTCTCCTTCAACCCCGCACTCCTGGATGGAGAAGCCGTTAATCGAAAGGATCTCGCTGGCCAGGTACAGCCCGATTCCGGTATGTTTCCCATATCCCTTCTGAAGGATCAGTTCTTTCTCTTCGAAGGGGATTCCAATTCCATCATCCTGGTACGAGATGATCAAAGAATCACCCCGTTCACGACAGGAAAACCGAAGACTCCCCTCATTTCCTCCATGACGAATGCTATTTTCAACAAGGGTGGCAAAGACCTTCCTGATGATGGGGTCAGCGTAGACTTCCAGATTATTCGGAATCATGGTCTGTATCGTGATCTTTTCATGCGAGAATTCTGATATCACCCCGTCTATTATTCGGTGTATCAGGTGCCATCCACTTGATATCATCCCAAAGTTCTCATAATCCCGGGTGAATCCAATGGATGCTTCTATCTGCTCACCCACCTTTATGGCATGGGAGATATACTCATGAATCGGTCCCGTGTTTTCGGTCTCCAGAGCCAGTCCAAGAATGAGTTGCATCGCAGTCAGCTGGTTCATGACATCATGCCTGGTCAGACCGGTGAGCAGACGAAGTTTTTGAACTGCTTCATGAAGGGCGTATTCGGCCTGCTTTCGCTCAGTTATATTGTTCAGCACAACAAGCGATGCGGTCTCACCGCCGTACTGAATCAGAGTTGCACGAACTTCAGTGATGAGTGGTTCACCTTCTTTGGTGAGAATCGTGATCTCATACGGGGTGATATTTTTTCCGGCTGCCCGCTCCTGCATATTTGTAATTCCAAGGGGACGCGACTCCGGAGCCACAAAATCAAGAATTGAAAAACCTGTCATCTCTTCAGGGGTATACTTGAGCGCTGAGGCGGCCGCAGGATTTACAAACAGGATGATTCCATTTCGGTGTACAAGAATTAAGTCGGGGATATCTCTGATAAGACCGCGAAACCTCTCTTCACTCTCTATCAGTATCTTTTCAGTTCGTTTTTTCTCAGTCAGGTCAGTTGCAATGCTGAGTAATACCGGCCTTCCTGCCCAGGATATGATCTTTCCGTGTACCTCTAATGGGAACGAAGAGCCATCTTTTCGGTAATGATACACCTCAAATGCCGCTTCTCCTTCATCCCGAATCTTCTGCATTCTCTCCTGAATATACTGTTCACTCTCAGGAACATCGATATCATGGAGATTCTTTGTCAGGAATTCTTCAGGAGTATACCCGTGGAGCCGGAATGTTTCTGCGTTGGCATAGAAGATATTTCCATCAAAATCATGAACCATAATGGATGCAGGGGCTTGATCTGCTATCTGGGTAAAAATCAGTACCTTCTCTTCAACTTCTTTCTGGTTGGATATATCCAGTACAATTATTCTGACCTGAAACACACCGCCACCCATATCTACCCGGACCCCTTCAATCCAGGTATCAATTCCCATCCCATCCGGTGTTTTGAGATGGACTTCACAGGTCTGGTTTTCGTCCTGACTGAGTAGATCGAGGAAAAACCGGTCCCAGACATCATACTGGTCCGCAGGTACAAACGCCCTGAACCGTGTATGTATAATCTGTTGCCTGACCACTCCGAGCATCGTCGCTCCGGTGAGGTTCACTTCTGCAATCATGGCGGTATCTGTCAGGGTAATGTACCCGACCGGGGCAAAATCATAGAGATCGATATACCGCTTTTTTGAGGTCTCAAGCTCCAGGTACGCCTTTTTCAACTCTTCGTTCTGGATATCTAGTTCTATCTGATGCACCCGGAGTTCATGGATGATCTCATCCTGAGTCTTCCCTGATTGATGAGGAGATTGATCTGAACTCTGGGTCAGTTTGTCTTCAGCCTCATTCCTGAGGCGGGAACTTCTGACTCCTTTCCGTTGTGTCACCAGGTCTCCTCCATATTATTACAGAATATCAGGCCCGGTACCGGATGGGGCCGGCAGGGATTCTGTGGAAAGAGCAGGAACGAACCAACCGTTTTGGTGACGCATAGGTTTAAATATGTGGGGGGGGGAGGAGGTTTGGGAGAAGAGTAATTGACGTGAAGAACAATTGACTGATCCTGTCCGGCCTCCTCGTCTGTATTGTACGCACGACCCATCAGGCGTTCCGGGAAGGACCTTAGTATTCCGTGTATTGGGCATAGTTGTCACAGACCATGGTGGGGTACCAATTTCTGGTCTGACGAATGAAAGGGTACTGACGATATGTTGACTGCCTAGTATATAGTGATTTGGATCTCATGTACCCTCCATAGGGACCCCATCCTACCAACTAAGGCCTGGTTGGATAGATTTATATTGTGCCAGGTTTAGAAAACCGTTATCTCAATCTGGCGAATTACTGCATCCTGCTTTTCATAAAGAGTAATAAATTCATCCAATGAATAACCGGAGGTATATTCATCAATTCTGGAGCAGGCACTAAAAATGTGTTTTAAAAGGATTACGTCACTCTTCATGAGGAAAAATCTCCACCGCTTCGTGAAGTATATGATCCTTAAGAAGAGGATTGAGTGCCCGTTCAGTGAGAAGATCAACTTGGATTCCGAGTTTTTCTGCTAATTCCTCTCTGATGCCTCCCAGAGTAAAAAGACCCACTACTCTGTTGAATGATATAATGAGATCCAGATCACTTTCAGGTTTTGCAGGCCTTTTGCATAGCTGCCAAACACAGATATCCGGGATACTCCATAGGGCAATAAAATATCACATATCGCTTTTCGCAGATCAGGATTCAATCTCGGGTATGTAGATATTGTCTCCATAGTGTTCTCCTATATCTGAGTATGTACATGATACTCTACGCTGTATGCATATTATATGTGATGATGAAATGGTTTTTATTTTTCTGAAGAGACGGGAGAATCCTATCATGTTCCCTGGGAACTAGTATGTACGAGTGATTTCTGATCGGGATCCTGGTTGATGATGTCTTTTCAGTAACAACCTATCTCTACAATGTCATGTTTGAAGCGTTCATTAATCTTATCACTTCCTATGTGAGAACAATATCCCGGATGTGTATATGACTTTCACACAAAACCGTTTTTGTAATGAAACAAGTGCAAAAATCATGTGAGAGAGGGTGATACATATGATAAAAACGGAATTTTTCAACGGGAAAAAATTTTATGATTCAATGAGATAATATCATCAGTGTTACTCCAATACATCAAAAACATTCAGCTTTTTTACCTAATTTGCACGAGAACAAAAGGATCCTCGATTGAGATTCGGACGCAGATTATAAAGAGACGGTACATGATCAGATGATATCTTTCCCACTTATCTCTTCCATCGCGAGAAGAATCAGATTTGGCTCTTTATTCTTATCCCACAATCTCCGGGCGTTCAGGATAAATTTCTTCACTCCTGCCTCATGAAAATCAATAGTTATCGGAGCGTCTTCAAAACTGGTTCCCTCTGATAGTACCTTATGGAGGAGGAGGAGGAGACTGGAGACATCCCACTGGAGCTCGTTCAGTTCGATGAGGTTCATCCCGCAGGTCTCTTCGGGAGATATCTGAAATACCCGGTAAAATGAACGGTTCGCAGATATCACCGAAAGATTCTGGTCAAGCACGAGAAGCGGTTCTCTCACCGTATTCACAATCCCTTCTGCATATTCACGGGCCTGGATTGCATCCTCTTCTGCTGCTTTACGACTACTGATATCGATAAAGGTGAGCACAACCCCGTCGATTACATTCTCAAGCGTCCGGTATGGCAGAATCCGAACAAGGAACCGGGAGTTATCAACAGTAATTACCTCTTTCTCCTGCATGTGAAGGGTGTCCAGCACCACCCGTGCATGTTCCACCAGTTCATCCTGCACAATCATGGATTTGAGATCAGAGAGCGGTCTGCCGACATCAGAAGCCACAAGGTTATAGATCTTCGTTGCTTCGGGAGTGAACCGTCGTATGGCAAGATCAATCGTGAGGAAAATTGTACCAATGCCTGTGCTACTGAGGAGATTCTTCATATCGTTCTGCATACCTGCATGTTGTTCAATCTTTATCTGCAGTTCTGCATTAACGGTCATCATCTCTTCATTGACTGACTGTAGTTCTTCTTTTGAGGTTTCAAGCTCTTCATTCGTAGACTGCAGTTCTTCATTAATTGACTGCAATTCCTCATTCGTAGACTTCAGTTCTTCATTCGCTGCCTGCATCTCTTCGACCGTAGCCTGAAGATTCTCTTTGGTGTACTGAAGTTCCTGCTGAAGTTCTTCCACTCGTCCGGGTTTCTCTTCTCTTCTCCGGCTTTTTCTTTTCTGTCTGGATCCCTCCTGCAGTTCCTGAGGATCCGTCATAAGAAAACTGATAATCAGCCCTCCCTTCATGGAATCAGAGAGCAGGATAGGTCTGACCTCGAGATCCACCCCTTCATACCCGCCATTTGTCTTCACCTGCAGGTTTCTATAGAAAACCGTTTTATTCTGGGTTCTGGCGGTAAATACCGCAGTCCTGAGATCAAGCTGGAGTCCCTCACGTGCCATCTCCAAAACTGAACTGGTCATCTGACCAGGAGCGGGACGAAGGAATTTTCCGGTATCTCCATGCACATACAGGAGATTTCCGTGCTCATCGGTTACCACTGAAGGGGGGGCATATACCTGGAGGAGTGCTCTCCTCGTCAGTTCAACGATATTTCTCTCAAGTGGGTTCTCGAGCGGTAAGTCAGAGGCAGGTATCGCAGGGTGAGATTCGTTCCAGGGAACGGGTGTTGCCATCATCAACTGAGACCCTAACCTTGTTCCTGCCGCCTCATATATCTTCCATTTCCTGTTTATCGGTTTAAAAATGTCTGGATTTGTCCCAATACTCTCTGATGGGGAGAGGAACAGTATCCCCCCGGGTTTCAGGGAATAATGAAATGCCAGAATGAGTTTGGTCTGGATTTCAGCCTCCAGATAAATGAGCAGGTTACGACAACTGAGTAGGTCAAGTTTTGTAAATGGCGGGTCCTGGATGACGTTCTGGGTTGCAAAGATGACCATCTCCCGAATATCTTTTTTCACCCGGAATCCATGCTCTTCCCTGATAAAAAATTTCTTCAACCGGTCAGGAGACACATCTGCCGAGATATTCGGCGTGTATAACCCCTGACGGGCGATGGATATTACATCTTCCGCAAGATCTGTGCTGTATATCTGAACTTTCACATCTTTCCCGAGATCATCGAGGACTTCTCTGATGATGATAGCAAGTGAATACGCCTCTTCACCAGTAGAGCATCCGGGAACCCAGACCCTGATTGTATCAGATTCTCTCTTCTGTCTGATCACCTCCGGAAGCACCTTTTCTAACGTATCGAACGCTTCTGGATCACGGAAAAAATTGGTTACATTGATGAGGAGTTCACGAAAGAGGGTCTTTACTTCATCAGGATGACCCTCTAAATACCTGGCATAGACATCGTAATCTTCTATAACATGAATAGCCATACGTCGGTCTATTCTGCGATGGATAGTACTCTTCTTGTACTGTGAAAAGTCATGTCCGGTTCTCGATCTGATAATGCGCAGGATTCGGGTAATTATCCCTTTCTTTTGTGAGTCACCTGACTGGTCTGAAATGATAGGGCGGTGTGACCACTCTCCGAAGAGATCCTTCACCCTGGTAATAATCTGGTCCGGCATCTGTTCAACCGGGAGAACGTAGGTAGCATACCCGCTGTGTATGACACTCCTTGGCATTCCGTCATACTTCGCGGTTTTTGGATCCTGCACAAAGGTAATCCCGCCCCCTCCCTGAATTGCCCGAAGTCCAAGGGTGCCATCAGTCCCGGTACCGGAGAGAACGATTCCAATAGCCTTGTCTCCCTGCTCCTCAGCCAGCGATCGGAAGAAGAGATCAATCTTCATCCGGATGCCCAGGGAAGCGTCAGGAATGGTGAGTTCAATCCTCTGATGAAAGATTGCCATCTCCCGATTCGGAGGGATGATGTAGACGTGGTCTGGCATGACCAGTGCCTGATCCTGCGCTTCGAGCACTGGCATCTTCGTAACCCGTCCCAGGATCTCGGCAAGCATACTTGCATGATCAGGGTCCAGATGAGGGACGAGGATATACGCGATACCACTATTGACCGGGGCCAGGCGGAAAAACTGTTCAAAGGCCTCAAGGCCTCCGGCAGAGGCACCGATCCCAACAATGGGGATGGGAGACGTTGGAGTTTTGTCGGGTTCCTGCACGGGCTCAGGGAGTGGGGAATGTGGTATAGGTCTTTTTCTGGGCATTGGGTTACCTGTGTGAGAGATGGATCCCCGGGTGAGAATCAATCACATGAATCTCTGGTTTCCCTTTAGGGGGATCAAGGATAAAAGTTGTGACTCTCATTTTGGGGCATGTGAGGATAGTACCGGGGACCATATGGGGAGGGGTGTCTGCGTATAATTCGCGCTCTGAATCAGTAATCAGAGAGAAATATGTTATTCGGAAGGAAAGGGGGGGCTCATCCGACCTGACGTATACGCCACTTTCCCGAAGGAATCCGCATCTCAAACCTGGGCTCCCTTCCCGAAGGTTCCGGTCTCATATATGGTAATCTGGGTGAAGATGTGTACTTGAGTTGGTAAAAACCGAATTTCAGCGCATTAGATTCGATAGGGAACAGAGACGATGTAAGCGCAAAAATTCACCTTTCGAACATGGTAGGCTCGAACATGTATCTTGAAAAACTCCATTACCTGTTGTGTGGGAGATTCCATCATCCGCATAGGGTACCTATCTATCTGGTTGCACTTGAGTCACGAAAATTGTGATAGATGAAAAAAAAAAGAGTATGCTGCTGATTGATGCTCAAATGTATCCCTTATCTCAACAGGTATACGAATTTGTATCCTATATGTCAGATAGCGCTCTGATGATAACTGGGAGCAATGTCTTGGAACGAACGGTAGCCATTATATAAAGCAGATGCGAATCCGTTTAAAAATATCCATGAATCAATTGATCTCGGATTCTTGCGAGTTGACTCCATGGGATTTCTGGGTACTGATCACGAATGTCTGGAGGCACCTGTTTTGCCGCTTCTCCCAACACCATGATCTGATCCCGAACTGCAGATATCAGCATCCAATTTTGAGAAAACTCATGAGCCCCTATGTCAGAGGTTGCCTCGATCATCCTGGTGAGGGCCTCTTTCATATCCTCAAGAAAAAAGGATGCATGTCTCATACTAATATGAGATCACGAAAGACCATCGCCCGCATTTCTTCCCTGATCCCTTGGGGTGTTGCAATGTCAATTGGTCTGTGAAACATCTCTTCAAGTTCAAGAGAAAGACCCGAAAAATCAAGAATATCTGCTTCCTGCTCAAACTCTGCATATATATCAATGTCACTTTCATCTTTTGCAGTTCCTCTGGCAACCGATCCAAAAATCCCGATCTCTTTTACCCGGTATTTTCGATGAATCTCTTCTTTTGCATTTCTTAGTGAAGAAATTACATCATTACAATTCATAGTCCCTCCTTTATTCAGTGTACGTACCTCGCTACTGGAAAAGAAATACCTTACCTGACTACAAGAGGTTGGTGGTGTCTGCGTATAATTCGCGCTCTGAATCAGTAATCCGGAGAGAAAAACATTCGGAAGGAAAGGGGGGGCTCATCCGACCTGGCGTATACGCCACTTTCCCGAAGGAATCCGCATCTCAAACCTGGCTCCCTTCCCGAAGGTTCCGGCCTCATATATAGTAATCTGGGTGAAGGTGAGTATCTCCCTGATCAGAAAAAGCCCAAGACCAGTATTTTTTCCAAACCCTTTCTGAAATATCCGGTTCTTATCCTCCGGTGCGATCCCGATTCCGTTATCGGTCATAATCAATACCCCCTCATCTCCGGATGTCTCGAAGAAGAATGAGATCTGGGAGAGCGAACTTCCATGACAAAGGGCGTTATCAACGAGATTATAGATGACCTGGCCAAACATCGGGTCTGCATAGATCTCAAGATCTCTCGTGGTATCAAGGATTTGCACGTTTTTCGTATTCAGACTATCCTGGGTCTTTGAAATTATCGCAGAAACAAGATGCCAGATCGGTTGCTGAACTCCCATCTGCTCATACACTGCGGTAAATCCGATCTGCTCTCTGATATTGCTAACCGCGGTTCTCACGAGGGATAATACCTGGTTGCCAGGATCATCAGGTGCATAATCCTCTTCGATGATATCCAGACCTGATTTTACCACGGTAATCTGGTTCAGAATATCGTGCCTGGTGATGCTGCTCAGGAGCGAGAGTTTGTACCTGGCAACTGAAAGCTCTTCTCCTATGGTATTCAGTCCCTCTTTGAGAGCGATGTAATCCCCTTTCACAAGGACACTATCGTCAAACCTGGTTGAAAACCGGGCATACGAGAATTCATCTGCCACTCTGAGTGCTTCATTGAGGGGGATCATGATCGCATCAAGCATGTTGTTGATACCGATGATAATCTCCTGGTATATTCCTTCAAATCGGGCAGGATCTCCCCGGTTCAGAAGTCTGCCTTCTTCTGCCTGCGTGATGAGAAATCTCACCTCATGCATGATATCATGAATGGCATCGATGAGATGGTTGAATGCGGGAGCTATCTCATCATGCTCGCTTTTTGCCCTGAACGATCCCCTGAGATCTCCCTGAGCGATCCGGGTGAATTCTGCAACGGTATCCTGGAGATAATCGGCTAAATTATCCATTGCCTGTGCCATCTGACCTATTTCATCTGAGCGATGGATATTCAGGCGCATAGAAAGATGACCCCTGCTCATCTCCTGGATCATGGTCGTGGTATCTTTGAGTGGCCGGAGCAGATGGAGGGTGATCACCCCGACAGCAATCAGAGTTACCAGGAGAAGAAGCGAGATACACAACATGCCAAAATAGATCTCTTTCTCCTTCTCTTCTGCCATCTGTTCATTCTGCAGGTTCTGCTCCTCTGCGAGGATAACAATCTCGTCTATAATCGCCCGATGTTGTTCATAATGGAGTTTCATCGAATCATAGGCGATCTTTTTTGCAGCTTGATAATCCCCTGTTATCATGGCCGGGATGAATACGGTGTCGACATCATTCCAGAACTTCATTGCCGGAATATGGGATTCATTGATCATCTTTTCTCGTATCTGACCGGGGGGAAGCTTCTGGCACCAGTACTCATGCCTGGTCAGATATGTTGATTCAAGTGTTCTGAGCACGTGTACCGATCTGGCAATTTCATTTAGGTCACGTTCCTCAAGCATACCCAGCGAGATCTGGAACGGTTCGATGATATAGGCTGGAGGGGGGAGGATATCGGCAATTAGGTCTTTCCCGGTAATGATGTCAGAATAGACGGGACCGTTAATCTCGATCATGAAAAAACTGGTATATATATAAAAACTGTACCCTATGACCAGGACAGTAATGAGAAGGAGCAGAAACATCATCTTTTTTTGGATTGAGTATTGCTCCCAAAAAAAATTCATTATACGAATATGCTCCGTGAATATAATTATTCTGTCTGATCTGAAATGGGTCAAACGTGACCGGAATGGATGCCTGAAATGCAAAAACCAGATCGTATGTGTCCCGGGTCTCTGATTCTGCAGGGGGCTCTTCTATCGGTGATGAATTGTTCTCTCTCTACCTGCTAAGCGATCCCCGTATGCGTGTCTTCTTACTCTATGTACTGGAGAACCTCCCTGCACTGATCGGGATATCGTTCAGGATCATGCACCCTGATAGTGTCCAATGAAGCAAATTCAAGGGCAAATGTTACTCTGATTGATCCTATGTCGAGTACCATCTATATGTAAAACCTCTCATTGGACCGCCTCTTCTCCTCCGGTTCCCTTCTCTGTTGTAAAAACCTTTAGAAAGATCCCGAGCTTACAGTGTTTTCACTGCCACAGGGCGCCATGCACCACGAGAGATACAAGCATGGACAACCCCTGAACCTGGCAGCGATGGTGTCTGTATGAACCAGAACACGAACCTACGATACGAGTTCCTCATCCGCACCAGGATGATCGGAATCTTCACTCCTTCGATCAGTCTGAAGGATTGTGAACTGCCCAAAGGAGACGACTCATGACCATACAAAAAGGCTCCCCATCCGATGACTCAGCTTGGCGGCAAATCACAGAGGGGAGTATTCATATTGTACCGTTCGGTTTCTTATTTCTATCCCTCATCAAACCGAACCGGCTGGACGACCTGATGGTACGCATCTTGTCAGTTCTCAAACTGCACCACCAGGAGCAGGGGGATACCCCCCAGGATCGGGTATGACCAGCTCCCCTGAGTACCAGACAAAACGGACAGCAGAGTATTCAGCCCGGGATCTTCTTCGCAGGCAGGGATACGATGTTGTCAGGGTGACCGAACTGCATGGGAGGATCCATTCTCCGTTTCATCTGATCGCATGGAAAGGTAATCAGGTCCTCCTTTTCATCAGGATTCGGACAACCCGGATACGGGGTGCTGCAGAATCAATCAACGACGAGATGGCCGGACTTGCTCACCTGGTGCGATCCGGACGGTACCCCGGCGAGGTCCAGTTCTGGATCAAATCAGATCAGTGGCGGCGGTACCGTATCTTTCCTGGTGGAGCGGTCAGGATCAGCAATGATACCGTAAGGGCCGGGGCTATCACCTGTTCATCGGTCAGGTCTGGAGATGGCAGCTGGTGACCGGTACCAGGATGTTCTCTCGTCGCTGCAGCTGCTCTTCCGGGCGGGCACGGTCATCGAGATTCGTGCCCTCGGTGAAGATGGGACGGCATCAGGCTACTTTGATGACCTGCAGGAAGCAGCACGCCAACTCCTGATAATAGACGCAGATCCCAGGATATCAGGGATCTATGTCACCCTGAATGAGGTAAGACCTGACCTGCTTGCTCGGCGGGCAAACCGGATCAAGTACCGGCTCTCAAAGAAGGATGCAACCACGGCAGACGCTGATATCATCACCCGGCGATGGCTGCCGATTGACATCGATCCCAAAAGACCGTCAGGTATCTCGTCATCAGATCCAGAGCACGCTGATGCCCTGGTCAGGGCCGAATCTATTGCCACATTTCTCAGTGGACGTGGATGGCCGGATCCCATCATCGCTGATTCAGGCAATGGGGCACATCTGCTGTACAGAATCGATATCCCAAACGACGAGGAGAGTCGGGATCTGATCAAGGCAGTACTCAGATCCCTTGACATCAGATTCTCGGACTCCCGGTGCACCGTGGATCTGGCCAACTTCAATGCCGGCCGGATCTGGAAGGTATATGGGACACAGTCCAGAAAAGGGGACAATTTCCCACTGCGACCACACCGGAGATCCCGGATCCTGAGTGTTCCTGATGCCTGCACGGTGGTCAGTGCAGATCTTCTGACCTCTCTTGCCGGACTTTTTCCCGAAGATCCCCCGGATAATCCCCTGCCTGGCGCTGAAAAGGGGATTGACCTCTGTGCCTGGCTCTCCAGTCACGGACTCTCCAGCACAGCCAAACCATACCAGGGAGGGATGCTGTATGTGCTTGATACGTGCCCGTTCTCAGACGCCCATACCGATGGAGCGTTTGCTATCCAGTTTGCGAACGGGGCAATCTTTGCCGGATGCCATCATGATTCCTGTGGATCCGGGGTTCAACGATGGCCTGAGCTTCGGCAACGGTTTTCCGGGCCTGGTCGTGACATCGGGGCCAGGCTTGCCAGACTTCAATCAGATCGAATCCGGGAGAAGAGAGACGCTGAACGGTGTGGGTATCCGCCCCAGGTAGCCTCAAAAGCTCTGGATCCTTTGATAGCACCGGCAGAGGAGCATGGCTCAGGATCAGGTGGATCAGGGGACGATGTATCAGCCCATGCCAGGGAGATTCTGAATCTGAAGGATCCCCTCTCCTTCATGCTGGATACGTTTGCCCGTTCCCACGAGGGGGACCGGGTGGTTGCCGAATGTCTGATCCATTCACTTGCTTCCCGGTCAGTGATCAATAGCAAGGGCCTGCATGTCTCCATTACCGGAGAGTCTGGTAAAGGAAAATCCCATGCTATCGAGACAATGCAGAGTCTGGTTCCTGAAGAGTTCAGACTTGAAGGCCGGATCAGTGACAAAGCACTCTTTTACCAGGAGAATCTTCATCCGGGGACGGTGATCACCCTGGATGATGTGAGTATGTCTGAGCAGATGCAGGAGATCCTCAAAGGGGTCACTACCTCATTCCAAAAGCCGTTCCCATACCGAACGGTGAACAAAGATCGCAAGGCTCAGATCTGCATCATCCCTGAACGGTGTGTCTGGTGGGTTGCCAAGGTCGAGGGTTCTGGTGATGATCAGATCTTTAACCGGATGCTGACCTGCTGGATCGATGATTCAGAAGAGCAGGATATGCGGGTTCTGGACCGGACGTTACGCGGCGCAGCAGAGATTCCGAGTTCTCCTCAGTCGGCAGATCATGAGGTGCTTGTCTGCCAGGAACTCTGGCGTGAGTTATCACCGGTCTTTGTCACCATTCCATATGCACGCAGAATCAGGTTCCAGTCTGCAGAGAACCGGCGAAATCCTGACATGCTCCTGGATCTGATCCGGACACATGCAGCACTGAGGCAACGGCAGAGAGGGATTGTGCACAAGAACGGTATCGACGGCGTGATTGCGACCGAGGATGATTTTCATCAGGCATCACGGCTGTTTATGGCGCTTAACGGGGAGACCGGGGGTCAGGGGACGAAACTGACCCGGCGGGAGGCAGCACTGATTGCAGCGTTTGAGTCACTGGGGATGTCTGAAGTGACGATACCCCAGCTCCAGCGGGCTACCGGCTGGTCTAACAGTACAATCAACAAGCTCCTCCATGGGTACCGGTCATATGGAGAGTCATACTCTGGTCTCCTTGAGAAATGTCCGGCAGTCGCCTATCTGGATCGAACCATTTCAACCGGTGATGAGGGATGTACAACCCTCAGGCGGATGAAGGTGTACCTCTGGGATCCCGGGTTATATGATGCCTGGACAAAAGGCGGGCTGGTCTGGCTGGCTGATGATCCTGATGACCATCATTCAACACCTCCGGATCCCTCTGGAAAACCAGATCCTGATGGGGGAGAAGAAGGAGATGAAGGAGGAGAACTATCCGTGACCAGTGTCATGCTTGATTCTTCTGATCTCCGGTCTCCTCTGTCGGATGATTGCGTTGTTCCCGTGCCTATTCCTGATCCAAATCCGGTCTCTCTGGTGCCTGATGACGGGCTCTGCCCTGAAGATCCAGGGATGAACCTGAGGGCGTGTAGTGGAGATACGGGGGGAGATCCGCCTGCTGTCTCACTCTCTTCCATTAATCCGCATGAATTTATCGTGATCGATGGGTGGCCTGATACGCGACGGTGCTCTGTCTGTGGCAAAAAACCGACTCACTACCAGGAACGGATGACCAGGAAACGCCAGGCCGAATCCCCCCGGCTGAATCTGATGCTCTGCAGATCGTGCTATGATCGGGCAGTTTCACGTCATGTCGCCTCTCTCATCCCGCTTCCCGGGGTTATCGATACCGGCCCGATGATCCGGGTCTCATCATCGATCGGACGATGTCATCTCTGTGATATCAGGCCGGCAATCTGGTCAGATCCCGGGACTGGAATGCATCTCTGTGAGACCTGTTATGATCGCGAACTGGTGCACCATCACGGTGATCCGGGATCCGGAACAGGCATCGAACCTGGAGGCATCAGCGGATCTGATAGCCGTGAGGGAGGGCTACCCGATGAATCCGGGGAGGTTCGATGATGCGACCAAACCCGGCCCGATGTGATCATATGGGATGTCCCTACTTTGTCTGGAAACGGTGTCCGACAAAGAACTCTCGTATCGAGCGCAGACGGGCGTTTTGTTCACTGTGTGGGAAACAACAGACATATCTGGATGTCTGCCCGCTCAGCGACTCACCCTATATAGGCAGGTGAGATCTGATGAGTACCTTTATTGAGAAAACCCGCACCGATTCCGGGTATCAACTCTGTGGGAGAATGATGGTACTGGATGGCGAGCTGCAGGTGTATATTGATGATATCGGACATTTTTCTGTGCCTACCGGGGCGGTCCTGGCGACGGTGGCCGGTCTTGGTGATGCCAGGATGTCAGGATCGATACCCGGAGTGGCACGTTTATCTGATAGTACACGGGGGTTGTACATGGATATCGGCGAAACGCGGTATGTGACCCCGGTCTCCCGGGTCCGGGCAGTGTTGTCAGGAAAGAACCGGAAAGCTCCGGTGAGCCGGATGAAATGATTCCTCCTATCTGATACCAGGATAGCCCTGGTGCTTTTCCATCCCGGTTTCCGGGTCATAAACGCAGGATTAGCGAAGCGGAAATCCCCGAACCATTCTTATTTTTGTTCATATGCCCGGGGAGGCAGGAGATGATTCTGATCTGACTCTTGTCTTTCTGGCGTACTCATTATCAGGACCTCCGGATGAACGGAGGGCACAGCCAATCTCTCTTCGTATCTGATGCACCTGGTATGGCTCCCAGAGAAACGGGTGCTGAATGTCAGAGCGGGAGAGCGGGAGAGATCGGCAGTAAAACGGCCAGAGCGGGAGCTCCCGCTCTGAATCATGAGGCAGATTGGGGTTATTATTTAATTTAAAATAAAAATAATGAGTATGTATTATGGAGAGCGGGACTGCCGGGTCATACAGCGTCCTGATCATCAGGTGCATCTTCCCTGGTCCATGTGTATAGATTCAATATTCCCGCTCTGTCCTCAGTCACGTCCATTAACATCGGATATTGGCAAATCTGCCGGATTACATGAGTCGGATTCTTCCCGCTCTAACCGGGATTTTCCCGCTCTCCCGCGTTGTGATGCTCTGAGAGGGAGGTGGGGGTGATTCGGTATACATGCAGGGAGGTATCAGGCGGGGATGATCACATCCATGATCCCGTGCATATGCTTGATCAGGTGTTGTATCCAGCTTCCTTTTGTTCGCTGACCTCTCCTCTGTATCTGGAGTACATCGTGGTACATAATGGTTTTTACCCTTCTATAGGATTGTTACCATGTACCCAGGTAGAACCCTATTCGTAATCGGTCCCTGTCACTTCTATACTCTATGCGGATCAGAATAAAAATCCTGGAGATAATTTATCTCCTGCCTCATCGACCGTATTGCATTTTCATGTTCCTGAATAGCATTTTCAAGAATCTGGCGGCGAATTTCGTGTAACTTTCTCTCAGAATCCATAGTACATTCACCTCGGTAATTCTCCTACACGATGTCACATGCTCACTGTCTTTGTTCAATTCGATAATAATAAAGATATGCCATGCAATTATGGTAACAAACATAAAAAGATGATTTTTAGAATCTACATCTTCTCAACACGTGACTTTTTCATTCACATTAGGAGGTTCGATTCAAACGTCCCCACACTCGGAAATGGACCTGTGGTGATCGAGAAGATCTCCCGTACCTGAAAAGACTGTTCCTGGTATGGTTCCTGTTATGAAAGCAGCCCTATCGATTGAGAATCTTGCTCTGGATTATCTTTCTCTGGTAACCTGCGTGTTCTTGTTGGTTCACCTGATTTGTTCTCTGTTCAAAGCAGCCCTGCTACCAAATGTGCCCCTGTGGCGTGATCGCATGTTCAACGGCCGGGATCTTCTTTCCTGTCCGTTCGAGGGCCTTATTGGGGGCACATGGGTACATCCACCGCAACAGGAAAGCTCCGTATGAAGGACCGTGATCGAGGTGATGGTATAGAGCAAGATGATATCTGCCATTTTTTGGGCAGTAGATGATAACGATCTCTCCTTTGAGAAAATCCTGGTGAAATTCAGCATATACGAAGGGAACTCAGTCAGCAGCAATGAGGAGATCGACGCCGTCAACGTACGGGTTTGCCGGATTGAGGAGCTGCAGCACCATCACTGGCAGCTGCGACATCTTGGCATCTTTTGAGGTGTTCACGATAAGAGCCAGGCACTTCATAGATACTTGCGATGACTTCTTCTCCCGAGGCCGGCTGCTTTTTACATAGCGATGCGACATCCATCGCATTTCAGGTGATGATGTTCAGGATATCTGTAAAACGCTGAGCATACTGCGATGAAAAATGCTGGATTTTGTCTCAAAATAAATCCTTCTCCACCCTTCTATCATTGTCTTAATATCCGGCCATATCATAAATGTGCTTTTATTCTTCCCTCTAGCAGTTTTCTTGCGTTTGCGAATTACCCCGAAAATATCCTGGTGACTCTCATGTGAGGAATGAGCATCCTGATAAATATCCTCCTGAGCAGAAGTTGTCACTGAGTAGACATCATCAACCAGGATTCTGATCATCTTGTCACTAACCGTCTTATCGAGATCAATCACCCGGGGATCACTGATGGTGGTGATCATTCCTATGAGATTGATCTGAAATCTCTCCCCTGAAGTCGAAAATCCCTTTTTCATGAGGGAGGGGGGTGAAAGCAGCAGGGTAACCTATTCAATACTTTTTTGAGATGATATGGTATCTGGGGTAGGTCGGAAGAGAAGGGAGGATCCTGATCCTGTATGACTCTGATATCTGATGATATTCAGCTCATTATCTCTCTACATCGATTATTTGGTGTCATCTGCCGGAATAACCTGCCCTTGCAGGGTGATGGTATGGAGCGAGATGATATCTGCCAGTTTCTCAATGTACCCTTCGATAGCAGCATCCAGTTTCGGGCAGAAGATGATAACGATCTCTCCTTTGAGAAAACTCTGGTGGAAAGCCAGCATATACGAAGGAAACTCAATCAACAGCAATGAGGGGATTGTATCGTTTCGATTATAGATATACATCAATTCGGATATCGTTATTGAAGAAATATATCCTTCTCTTGTTCCATTATCTACATCTTCCAGATATTTGGCTATTGCATCTGAACCCTCTTCATCATAAAAAGTACGTTAGAAGAGCATGGGTATCAAAAAGAAGAGACGTCATCTGTCCGATTACTCCACTCATCTCTCATTTTTTTCAAATCCTCCTTCCATCCCTTAATCGAAACGCTCCTCTCAGATCATTCAAACGAAATATGGGTTTCAGGATTATTGTACCCCGCTCATTTGAAATGCGTAAATTATCTCCTCCATAGATACCAAATTCTTGTAATAATGTATCAGGGATTTTTATTGTCCCATCCTCTGAAATAACCACACTATCCATCTAACTGACATATTACGCCATAATGAATAGTCTTTGTTACGATTCAGGCACATATTGAAAAGAGACAAAAAAATCAGCCATGAGCTTGGGGCTCGCAGATGATAATGAAAAATTTATAACGATGGCTGGACTCGGTTTTTGGGGTGATTCATGAGGGAGTAATATCGGTTCTCTCTCCCCGGATATCGATAAACCCTAACCATGTACAATGAGATGCTTAAGATGGGCTACAATGACTACCTCTCCCTGTTGTGAGATGGTTGTCATCACCGCCTTCTCATCATATACGCCTGCTTCGTGCTCAATGACTGTGATCGCTCCTTCAGGACAGGTACCCATACAGGCCCCAGGACTGCCACAGGATTCAATACGAGAAAAAAAATTTAACCTGAATGAAGTATAGTATTCTGAACAAAAACCTCATGGACCTCACCCTAATATACAGAGGAATTGTATGGATGTAATTGCACTCCTGAGACAGAACAATTCTGAACTGAAAACCCAGTTTGGCGTATCGAAGATCGGAATTTTTGGCTCATTTGCAAGAGGAGAGGAGCGGCCTGACAGTGATGTGGACGTTCTCGTCACATTCCATAAGGATAAGAAGACGTTTGATAATGTTATGGGTACCAAATTTTTTCTTGAAGATCTCTTCAAGAGAAATGTCGATCTTGTGACCGATGCAGCGTTAAAACCTCTTATCCGCGATCATATCCTGCAGGATGTAGTCTATGCATAGATCCCAGATGCTCTATCTCAATGACATATCACAAGCAGCAGGAAATATTAGAACATA
>DATMXW010000071.1:0-67881 GCA_035561295.1 Methanospirillum sp.
GAATATATGAGTCCCGAACAAAAATGCAGAATATCCACCAACAGGTTTAGAATGCCTTATTCGGCACTGAGTACACTCTCACAATCCAATCTGGAGAAAAAGTTCCGAATCTCAATCATCTATAGAGGCAACCTCATAAAAGAGAGGATACGTACAGGGGTTAAAAGGGAATGTTATATGAAAAATGATACACGATATGAGAGGTTCTCACTATTTCGCTGATGCTTCTGACTCAAGGTACTAGGTTGCGCCTAATTCACCTACGGCAATATTTTTCGTGTTATTATGGTATTCAGTGAGGAGAGCTCCACCATAGTACTCCCAGGGGACGATTCCTGATACCTGAACTATTGAGGCAGTTACGTTTTCGTCGGCGTCAGAAAGGAGAAGTGCTGCATTACCTGGTTCTTTGGGCAATCTCCTTCCCAGTGATATACTACCAGAACTGTGAGCAGTTATTACTATTGCACTCGACAGAACAATTATTTATTATACACTATCCTCTGTCAGCGTGGTTACCAGAAGATTTGTGATGCCACTCAGTCGTTTATCAATCCTACCAGGAAACGCCGAGTCAATGTACCTGACAGTATCAAAGGATGTATGCCTGATCACCCCTCCTTCCCCTTTTGAGGGATCAACCTGAGTTAACCCATCTGCATCACCATTGTTCCAGTTTGTAGCCTCCATAAACGCAAATGGAATGCCAACAGACTGGAACGGCCCATAATCTGCACACTCACAGGGAGTTCCATCATCATCATCAAGTTCTCTGGCAGTCCGGGTCTCCAGACTAAATGTCTCATGATCAGCAGCTTTGAGGATCTGATCTCGTACAGTGACTCCTGAATCACCATACAGGTAGACAATATCTCCAGCGATAAGACTATCCAGGTTAATCATACCCACCGTATCGTTCTTCTCTATGGCATCCATCTGATTGACAAAGAACCGGGAACCATCCAGATCTGCTTCTTCAGCGCCAAACGCTACAAACCGAATCGTATATGGGGTGCTGACCGACTTTAGTTCCTCTGCCACTGCAAGTAGTATCGCAACCCCACCGGCATTATCATCAGCCCCTTCTCCATCATCAGTCGAATCATAGTGAGCACCGACTATGATCTCACGCGGGGATACTCCAGGTTTTACTGCGATCAGGTTTTTTGAAGTCAGATCCTCTTCCTCCTCATTGGTAAACGTGAACTCCTGTTCCTGCACGGCATATCCACTCGCTGATAGGGCAGAACGGATATACTCTGCACCTTGCTCCTCCCCATGAGAGCCAGGGAGACGCGAACCTATCTGATCGGTCAGACCTACCAGATATCCACGGGCCCCCTTCCCAAGGACCAACTTCAATGTTTCCCTGATTCGTTTCATTGATTCCTGTGCGATACGTCTCCATCGAGGGTATTGAGAGATCAGATTTCTTCACATCATCTGAAGAGTCAGCTGATACGAAGTTGAAGGGATGAAATAGCAGAATACAGACAAAAATGAGAATGGTTTTTCGGAGATATTGGTTCATAGTGCCTACTGATAAATGACCGTACCGCCAGATGTACTTTGCGGGTGTGAAAGAGTCATATGTAATGTACCCGGCCAAAAGAACGCATACGGTACCCATCTCATCAAACCAGAAAATCACCATTACATACGATGTCTCCAAACAACCTTTTCAACCATGACGAAGTAACCTCTAACCTTCAGATAGTGCGATATTTTCACTCAGATAGAGAGTTCACTATGAAATCAAGAAGAATAGAAATGATACCATTCAGAACAGGGTTTTGGGTTCTGATCCTGCTACTATGCTCCCTGGTACTTCATGCATCAGCAGAGGATACAAACCTCTTTTACCCCCCATTAGATCCTGAAAGTTTCCCTGCCGGAGCAAGTTTTACTTCGGTTGGATCCTCCTCATCCTTCACCAGTGGACCGGGGACCGAAGATACATCCAGCCAGAAACTTGAGGTCATGACCGAGAACCGGATGAGTCTGATGAAAGGCCAGACGATAACCCATATGGTCAACTTTGTCAATGAGGGATCAGTCACCTTCAAAAGCCTGTCAGGTACCGGCCATGAGATCTTCTCAAAGAATGGGGGGGACTGGCCTGAAAATGCAACATTCAGATCAGAACTCGGAGAATCAAAGATCGTAACCGGTACAACCCCGATAACCATAGAGACTACTCCGGGTACCTGGTACTTCACCATCGCCCCCATTGGTGAAGGGGGAACTTATGATCTGGTAGCCAGCCAGATGAGGGGGGGAGCAACCGGAACCCAGCCTGTTGCCTCATTCAGTTCGTCATCAGGTATGAGTTCAATATCATTTGGGTGACGAGATCATTTTGACGGCACCATACAGCCCCAATAAGATCTGGATACGACCTACTCTTCCCTTTTTGCATCATCTTCCCGATGGATAATCCGATGCACATACGCAGGCACGAACTCATACACTGGCGCAATCAGGTCACAAAGATTGTTTTATAACCAGAGATTTTTAATTTTTTCAGGTACCCTCACCTCAGCGGAGGCGTTGATCTCTTCCTGATACTAAAATCGGTCCTCCAACATCGCAATCGAATCACTCGATTTCACCACAATACATATCGTTCCCACTGTTAAGATGAACACAATATATATGAGATCAAAACTTACAATTATTGCAAATACGGAGAGTACATCAATGTGCACATGCTCAGATAAAACCGAAACACATACTGATACTCATCAGAAAAAAACTCACACCCATACTCATTCTCACGACCATGATCACGATGATGATCATGATCATGATCATGATCATGATGAGTAATCTCATCCCGAATCTATTTTTCAACCCGTATTCCTTTAGATATCAGATCTCGTTTGATGGTGAGGGGGATCAATATCCCACGTAATAAATACGATGAATTAGAATTGGTATATATACCCCCCACGGAAGGTCAGATGCAAGAGAAGACCTACATAACGAGGAATCCCCTTCGTCTCCTGCATCCCCTCATAATTATCCTTCTTCTTCTGGCATCATTAATCCCCGCTACCGGAGCGGAGAACCATACGATCTACCAGTACTGGGCTGAAGAGAACTATCCTCCGTTTGAGTTCAGGGATGAATCAGGAAATCCGGCCGGATATTCTGTCGATATTATCCGTGCTGTAGCTGATGAGATGGGATTCGAAGTTGAAGTGAGAACAGCCCCCTGGTCTGAGATCAAACAGGCCCTGACTGATCACCGTATAGATCTCTCAGGATCTATGGCTTATGATGCCAATCGGACAGACCGATTCGCCTTCTCAGCACCTATCACCACGGTTCGCTGGTTCCTCTATGTCCCAAAAAATTCTTCGATAACAACACTGGAAGAACTCCACGATAAGCGAATTATCCTGGCTAATGGAGATATCTGGGAGGAAAAACTGAAACTGCGAAACTTTCCTGCTGATCTGGTCATTGTTCCGGGTTATCGGGATCAACTTAGAGGTCTTGCAACCGGGGAATATGATGCAGCAATCATCAATAAAATAACCGCCTCCTATCTGATGGAGCAGGAGGGTATTGACTCAATCAAACCGGTCGGAGAACCACTAGAAGAACTTCATTTTTGTATAGCAACCCATAAATCTGAACCCATTTTTATTAATCAGATAAATGAGGGCCTCATCCTGCTGAGCAGAAACGGAAAGTACGATCAAATCGCCCAGAAATGGTTTGCACCGGTTGAACGAGACATCTGGGCCGATATCTACCGTATGATCCTTCTGTATGTAATCATTCCACTAGTGGTGATTGGTCTGATAGTCATCATATGGATATGGAGTCTTCGAAGAATTATATCAACCAGGACAGGAGAACTTAAGAAGGAACTCCATCTGCGCAAAGAAGCTGAGGTGGCTCTCAGAGAGAGCGAAGTCAGGTACCGGACACTCTTCACCACCATGACAGAGGGAGTTGCTATCTGTGAGTTGATCTCTGATGAGACAGGATCACCAGCAGATTATCGTATCATTGACGTAAATGATGCATATCTATACCATACAGGAAGGGATCCAGAGCAGGTCAGGGGGAAACTCGCCAGCGAAGTGTATGGAAAAGAAATCCCCCCTTTTCTGGATGTCTACGGTAAGGTCGTGAGTACTGGGGAGTCGGTCTCATTTGAAGGACATTATGCCAGCAATCAGAGAACGTACCAGATATCTGCGATATCACCCCAGTCAGGAACATTTGCCATCCTCTTCAGGGATATCACAGATCTCAAGGGATTTGAGACAGAACGTGCAAAATACTTGAGCCAGATAGAAAAGAACCTCGTAGAATTTACTGTACTAAATGATCAGGTTCGCAATCCACTCAGTGTTATCGCAGTACTGGTTGAGCTTCATGCTCCATCTATTGAAAACTCAGTCAACGAGCAGATAAATAATATCGATACCATCATCAACCGCCTGGATGTCCGTTGGATGGAGTCTGAGAAGGTGATCAATTATCTCAAACGACATCATGGAGTTGAAGTCACTAAACAGTCAACGATGAACCTTCGGCTCGCAGATGATAATGAAACTCCCTGAAAAGAACGTCAGATTCGAGTTCTTTCAGAGTGTTTCATGAGAGGGAAGGGGACCATAAGAAAGAGATGAGAATCATTGAATCTGGTTACACCAACCGAGGTAGAAACCCGTTCCTGATAATCAGAAACACCCAACAAGTATGCCTATGACCATTGAAGAGCTCATCATAATCGTCCTGATCATCGCCCTAATTTGGATCCTGGTAAAAAATATCAGGCTACAGACCAGCATTGAGAATCGGGCAAGAACCCTCCATGAAGCCTGGCGCCTACGGGATCTCACCGCAATCACCCAAAGGATGGAGGACCAGAGTGATGAAACAATCAGAAGAGAAGTTGGGCTGCAGACCCGTGAATGGCAGAGGAAGGAAGAAGAGCGAATACGGCAGGATGCTATCAAACGTTCAAGAGAGGTTATCCACGGAAAAGTGACAGAACACCTGATTCCGTTCTTTCCATCATTCCCCTGGAATCCTTCAGATGCACGATTCCTGGGATCACCGGTCGACTTTGTAGTGTTTGACGGGCTTTCAGAAGGTGAGGTCAGGGAGATTATTTTCGTAGAGGTAAAGAGTGGCATCAACAAAAGACTCAGCTCACGGGAGCGCTCGGTTGAGCGTTGTGTACACAGACAGGAGTTCTCCTTCAGAATCATTCATCCAGATGATGAGAAACCGACCCATACCTTACAGCATGATCGACACCCTTTATAGGTAGTAACAGGCAACCAAAAACCTGATTGTATTTTTGCAGGTCATGCAGATACGATGTCCCTCTTGCATATCCTTATTAACTGCCCGGTATATCATCAGATATGCAACCGGTATTCATCATGCATATCCACACTCAGGGATCCCAACCTAGCACAACCAGGGGCCTGCAGATCACCAGGAATATGTAACAATGGATCGGTATAAACAGGTAACAGATGCATTACTGAATATTCTGGGTAGTAATCCCGATAGCATGAGCATTGCCGAGCTCGCAGAAAAGACGCATGTCCATCGAAATGTGGTCGCAAATACTCTGGTGATGCTTCAGGCACAGGGAAAGGTTGAGATTGTTAAAAAAGGGGCTAAAAGGTTTGTATCCTTAAGCAACCGTATCCCCCTCAGATTTATAACCGAATTAACCTCATTACCACTCCTGATTTTCGATCGACGCCTCAATATTATCGAAATGAATCCCGCAGCGCAGACATTCTATCCGGGTTGTGAGAGTGTATTTAAAGCAGAGCAACGAGCCCGCTTTAAGGAGAGGTTTCTCAATCCTGAAATCACCAGTTCAGTTCAGGAGGCGGTGAAAGGGAGTAGAATCTATAAAACCATGGACATAGAATGGGATGGGCACCCAAAATCATGCAATCTCACCCTAATCCCCATAGTGCTTGAGAACAGCAGTGCAGGTGCTGCACTCATCATTGAAGATCTCACAGAGAAGAGAGAGCTGGAGACGAGATATCATACCATCCAGCAGGAATATGACACTATCTTAACAGATCAGATCCAGTTTATTGTAAGATTCAGGACTGATTTCTCAATCATCTTCGCCAATGACGTATACTGCAACCATCGGGAAGTTGAAGAAAATGCTCTTATTGGATCATCGTTTATTCCTTCATTTCCCGAAGAGACTTACAGATCTGTTCTATCACAGATAGAGAAGATCAATACGGATCATCCGATGACTGAATTGATGATCCGGCGAATCAGTCCGGGTGGAGAATTTTCGTGGGAACGCTGGAGAGTACGCGGGCTCTATGACGAATTTAGCATGGTTACTCAATACCATGCTGTGGGCCTTGATATCACAGAGGACAAGCGTACCGAGCAAGAGTTGAACCATTATAAGAGCCATCTGGAATCAATTATATCTGAACGAACTCTCGAACTCCGCCAGATAAATGGGGACCTGCATAAGGAGATAACCAGAAGAGAGGCAATAGAACGGGAGTTGAACCAGTATCGCTCACAACTTGAGATGCTTGTCAGAGAGCGGACTGAAAATCTGGAGAGAGAGATTACCACAAGGATCAGGATTGAAGAGTCACTCAGGCAGAGTGAGCATATTCTCCATGATGCACAGCATCTTGCTCATGTCGGGAGTTGGGTTCTGGATATACACACCGGCAAGGTAACATTATCAGCCGAGATGTGCCGGATTTACGGCCTTGATCCAGAAAATGATGGATATTCATTCTCTAATCTCGAGCATACTCAATTTATTCATCCAGATTATCGGGAAAGATTCGAGGATGCTATCAGAAACGCGGCAGAGACCGGTGAACCATATAAACTTGAACTGAAAGTAATCCCCCGGGATGGAGTGACACGAATTATCCTTTCCCGGGGAGAGATCAAACGGGATGCATTGGGAGAACCGATCCAGCTCCTTGATACATCCCAGGATATTACCCAGTTAAAACGAACACAACGGGATCTCCGAAAATCAGAACTGACACTTTCCACCTTACTTGAAAGCATCCCGGATATGATCTGGAGCGTGGATATTGACAAATTCAGGCTCCAGATCTTCAACTCCGCATTTTCAATCAGGATTTCAGAATGCAGGGGAATTACAATTCAGAGTGGAATGACCCCTGATGAAATGTTCCTCCCTGATGATGCACTTGAATGGGAGTGGTTGTACGAAAGATTACTTTTGTCGGGCCCATTCCAGATAAAATATGACATGGATGGACCTGCACCAGCCTCATTCAGTCTCTCGTTTACCCAGCTACTTTGGGAAGGAAAAATATTTGGGATTCTGATATATGGGAAAAAACTCGAAAATATCAGATGAAGATGTAGCTGTAACGAGAAGGGCAGTGCATCGTGATCATACAACCTGAGCTCCCGGAGTCTGGATTGCCAGGATATCTGAAATATCGGTGAAGGAAAAATTATTTAATTGTTCGGTATCCAGGGTTATCTGAACAGTCTTCCCAACTTCAGGATTATAAGTAAGATGTTGTGAATAATCTTCGTTATTAAATTTAATCATGATATCATGGGAAGGCAGGGCTGATGGGAGGACTTTGATAGTAACCGGAGTCATTCCGTAGGATTCTCCGTCGAAGAATACTTCACCAGGATAGGGGAGGGATTCCACCCTGAACCACCCACAGAGTTCTCCGGGAATTACAGGGTCACTCAGATCAGCGAGCACCGCACTGGTTAGGGAAAAAAAAAGAGCCATAACTAAGAGAGAAAACAGGAATTGCCGATGAATTACACTGAAATAGAGTGCCAGAGACATAGTGCCCCACGTAATAGTAAAAGGTAGTTCATCACTCATAATAGATTAATATTCCGGACATTTACGGTGCCTATAATCGATTGATTTAAAACAAAAATAGGATCTAAGTAAATGTTTAGTATCAATACGGGCAGCATTCAGTACATAATAGACAAAACTAGGCACCCTAAATTTTTTTAGACCTGGACTTTTTTTGGCCATCGACCTGACCAGGTTCTAAACATCCGATTCAGGGCATCAAATGAAAAGATACAGATGATTGGGGTTCAAACCCCTGGAGTAGAATTGATCACCCAATCCAACGCTTCAGACTTTTCTGTACTGTCTTCTGTCCAAAAATCTCCTCAAAGATCGAATTTCCAACTCGCGCTCCGAGATGAAGACTTACTGCATACACACACCCACCCTTTGCAGGACAGACACGGCACCGTGGCCCCGGAGCACAGGCACTCATCCCAAGAACATAGAGAGGACGATCAAGCATCCAGGGATCAGGCGGATAGATCATCCTCGCAAGTGATCGTGCCTGATATGAACTCAGTCCTGAACTTTCGCCAAGTGCTAACCTGCCAATAACGCGTGAGTCCACCACATCGCCCACAATATCATAGGCACCGGCAAGATAGCCCTCATCCTTCAATGCCCCGATCACCAGGCAGGCCGTTGATCTCGGCACTCCAAGAACTTTTAGCCGTTTGAATACTTCTGCAGGGTTTTCTTCAAATCCAGACCAGATCTGCCTGGCATCCCCCTGATAGTACCTGACCAGAAGCAATGCCACCTGATAGAGCCGGGTATGAACAACAAACTCAGGATGGAGATTATATTCATTATAGAGATCATTCCATCCCTCCGGTGTATGGACCGTAATCTCCCTCCAGAGGTATTCTGGATCTGAAAGGATCTCTCCGGTAAAAAATGCTACATTATCCCAGACATCAGTTTTTCCTGCATGAATCTCAAGGATACAGGCACAAAGAAACTTATTTGCATCTTTTCTGGACAGATGCTCAGGCCTGACACCCGAGAGCCACATCCATTCACTCTCACAAAATCGAGGAGCAGATCGACGAAGACGAAGGAGTGTTCTGCCTGATATCCTGAGAAGCTCAGGCAAAACCCGTTTAACAATCTCCTCCCGATCTAATTCGCCAGCACTGATATCAGTAATGAGGGTTAAAAGCCGGTCTGGATCATCTGCAAAGGGATCAGTATCAGTCAGCATCATACTAGTCCTGATGGAGATCGTCACCCCCTGATCTGCACAGATGAGAGATTCCTTTCATACAATGAGAAAAGGCCGGACCCGCCAGGTGGGGTTCTCCTGCTACCACAACATAGACCGGAACCGGAAGGGAGAATACCCTGCATTTAAGACTGATTCGCACATCCAGCTGGCCGGGCAGTGCCAGTGCTTGCGTCCCAAGTATGTGTGCCGTCCTCATAAATTGAGAGTACGAAGATTCACTCAGGGATAGGTCATATGAGTCACGGGTTTTTATTCCGGCCCCATACCAGCAGATAGAACTTAAGATCACGCCATCACCAGGTCGCTTTCCAGGTTCATCTCCGCCAGGATGAGACATGGATTTTTGAGCGGTGCTGACAAGGCCACCAAGAGTTGAGTACTCATCAAATTCATTGAGATGAGTTATCACCCCTTCTATGGTCGGATCTCTTATTAGACACGGAAGATTGAGATCTCCTATCACCACTTTTCTGAATGGAACCTGCTTGAAGCCTTCGACAACTGCATATTCCACCCCAGTGTCAGCAAGCATATCAAGTGCATCAAAAAGGGAGAGAGAATCTCTGGTTATGAGAGTTCTCTTCTGGTCGATACCAATTGATACGGATGCTCCGGCCAGGTAGTGGAGTGTAGTATCTTTTCCAGCTGGCAGATCACAGATATGATCCCCAATATGCTTGATCGTTCCGACTGTTCCAAGCCGAGACAGAACCTCTAGAAGTCCAAGAATAAATGTAGTCTTGCCTGAACCTGACCAGCCGGAGATCTGTATAATTCTCATATTGTGGTAAAATCCTAATATCCTGTTTCTATCTCATCAGGAGACAGACTCTCTATCACCCGGTCACGGAGCCGACCTGGTTCAATTCGTTCGATCTGATCCTGGAGGAGCGATCCTTCCCAGGCACTCCGGTATATCCAGTCAACCACCATTCCGACGACTTTGAACGCTGACTCCTCACTCTTCACGGTCACCAGGTGCTGCCCAATAGCTGGATATCGACCTCTTCTCCCCCCGATCGAGATCTGATATGCCGGGGGATCCGCATGGATAATGCCATATGGGCAGCTGAGTATACACATGCCACAGAGGATACATTTGTCCATATCCATCTCGAGTTGTCCGTTTCTGACTGATATAGCCCCTTCTTTACAGTACTGAGCACATGCGTCACAACCAGTACAAGTCCCGGATTTTCTGTATGGTCTGACAACACCGGTGATCCCAACCTCACTCAGTCGCTCACTCATACATGAATATGGACATGCTGATACCGCAATCCGGGTCTTTACCGGCATTTCACGCCCAAAATGCTTTTCATCCAGAACTCGGGCAAATGCGATAGAATCAAAGAGACCAAATCTGCACCGGTCTGAACCTGGACATGCAGTAATATTTACAACTTCTGCCCTCTCAGATCCAAGCGGTGTCCCGTTCTCCAAGAGGTCACTAACCAGAACGGTGAGATCCTGAGGATTGACATGAGACAACTCTACTGTCTGCCTGACTGTCAGGTGAACAGAAGCATGATACCGTGTTGCAATATTAGCAATCCCCCGAAGCTGGTCTGCAGTGACTACACCGGCAGGGATCCTGAGCCTGACCGTTACACTATCAGAACCCCGCTCGGTGATGATACCACCTTTATCGTCAAGGGTGGAGCGCATATACAGAAATTCGTGGGCAGGAGCAATAAAGATGATACCGATACAGTGGTGTATCAGATATCTGTTTTAAAATTTCCCAAAAAATCATCGATCAATGCCCGTGAGATGCTGATCTTTCCCGGTAGTTCAGGGAGGGCATCATTCTCAAACCACCGTGCATCTGCGATCTCAACGCCGTCTGCCCTGACGTCACCTGACAGGTACCGGGCAACAAATCCGATCATCAACGAGTCGGGAAATGGCCAGGGTTGAGATCCAAAGTACTTAAGATCAGTGATATGCACACCAACCTCTTCGAAAACCTCCCGGTGGACCGCTATTTCAAGTGACTCTCCGGGTTCAACAAATCCGGCGACGACACTGTACATCCCTTCAGGAAACTGAGGGGATCTGGCAAGTAGAATACGGGCACCATCAGTAATCCTGACAATGATGGCCGGAGAAAGACGGGGAAAGGTCAGAAGACCACAAGAGGGACACACTTTAGCCAATTCATCAGATTTCAGCTCATTTTCAGCCCCACATTTCCCACAATAACGGGTTGTAGTAATAAACCGTATCAGTTGGACAGCCCTCCCTGCAATGCTCAGGATATCTTCAGATACCTCCTCAAAAAGCGACCTCAGGGGAACCAACCGGTACCCTGCTGGAAGAGGGGCATTTGCATCCACGCCATATGCTACCCAGTTCTGTTCAGAGATGCTACCGATAAAAACAGGATTGCTCAGAGAAACGGATAATATATCGAGTAACTTTTCCGAGAATACCGGACCGTCAGCATGAAACAGGATCATCCCCGTATCTGTGCAGACTATGCCAGATGAGAGTTTATCAGTCAGATGAGCATGGGTGTTGAACTCTGACAGAGTTAAGAAAGGATTGTACATTGAAATCATTGATAAGAATCACTGGTGACAGGAGATCATTCAACCAGAATCAATTTCTATTCCAATATGTGATCCAGAATACCAACAATATTCCGGTACTCTAATGCCGGTCAGTTTTTTACTCATGAAGACGAAGCCTGTGGTACGACATTGCTTAGATATCAGAATCGAATTGTTGCATACCCCGCCATTAGCCTGTAATTACGGTTTATACAAGGAAAATTAAGATAATGGATCTTCCTCCGGTTGAGATACGACAAATAAGACCCTGTTCAGTCTGCGCATTCTATGTCCATGTATCTGACTCTCAGGAAGGAACATGCAACCTAAATAAGGGGGAAAAGAGAGGTACCACTAACCCCCGATGGAAAAATGAAGACCCGACAAGTCTTCTTGGATGGAATTGCTGGTATAACATTACTCCCGAAGAGATCGAGGGTACGTCAGATCCCTGGGTCAGAAACATTGTGAATGAATCACTTAGATTCTATAATTCCGCGCATAGTCGCCGGGATATATGTGGCTCTAGGAGAACACGGGGAAGACGTCTGTGATCAGAGATTCCCTATCGATAATAAATCAGGCAGATATCAGTGATGATGGAAAGTATGAACCAGAGATTTAAAGCCTCCCGGTGAAGCTAAACCTTTAAACCAGTATCAGGTGAAGGTTAGGGTACACGACTCTTATGATCGAATCTCTTCTCCAGATCCTGATCGCTGCTGTCTGCTGCTGGCTCTTGTTTATTGTTGTAGATATAATTTTTGCACTTCCCAAAGAAGGAGGTGTAGTTGGAGCAACCGCGATAGCAGAAGCGGTTGAGCGGGGTGGCGGAGACATCCGGGGGGGGACAATGATGGGAAATATCGTCTCATCCCCAGATGCTTCAGCCGGAACCCTCCTTGCTGCCTGTGGAGTATACTGTTTCGGTATCCCCGGAGGCCTCATCGCGACCATTCTGGTTTATATCGGCAATCGTGTCTGTTACGATCCTGGCTATGCAGGGACAAGCGGCTGTTTTCTTGCGACATTCATGGTATATGGGGGATCTCTCATCGGCATTCCCCCATCTGCATTCATCGCAGGAATGGTAATCGCCATTATGACTATCCAGGGAGCCTGGCATCCGTGGTCAAGTAAACTGCTCGGACTTATCTGGAGGTGGAAATCCTGATTGACACTTCGCCAGACCAGATCGCACTCTGGGTCTGCTCCATCATTGCCCTCTATGCAACCGTGCGGGTAATTCTAGAGCCTGATACGATGAGAAAACTCCCATTTCTCAATGTCTTCAGTTTTGCAATATCAGGGATCATCGCCCTCATGATTCCTCATCCGCTCGCTCTGGTTGCAGCAGTTGCATACTTTGTCGGGAGTACATTTGAGTCAAACGCGATTGCAAGTGTGTATGCCGGAGGAGTTCCAGAGGAGGAGTCAGGATGAATGAGATTCTCATATACCTCTTCGGAGCAATAGCCATAATAGGTGCGATATATACTGGTGTTGCCAAAGATCCGTATCAAAAACTTATCTCAATCGGACTGCTCTCCGGAGCATCCATGCCCCTGCTGATGGATCGGGGATATGTGGATATCGCAATAGCCCTTGCCCTTATTCTTCCGTTGTCAACGGTCTTCATCCTTCAGCTCTGCCGAAAGGGGTCACCATGACACCAGAGTTTATCGTAGGATTTATTATTCTGATAATCGGGACGATCATCTCTGCATTTCCAGGCAGGCGAGATTATCTTACCAGGCTGATCAACCTGGAGATCCCGGCATTCGGCCTTCTTCTGATTGCCCTCTCGTATGATGAAGCTCTTGCACTGATGACCTTCATCGCCGTATCGACCCTCTCTACCTTTGTGATGGTTCTGGTCATCGAACGTACGGAGGAACCGGTATGAGACGGAGATCACTATTCAGCCGGTTCTCAATAGCGTTTGGAACATTTGAGAATCTTGCTGCCATGTATGCAACCCTCGGGATAATCCTGAGCATCATCATTCTGATCATGGTGCCGATGATACCATACCAGGAAGACCAGTTATATCCCAAGTACATCAATCGATCCAGCACCCTGGATCCCTATGATCGGGGTGGACCACCTTTTGCCCAGGTACCGATAAAATCCCAATATCCTGAAAATTCTCCGTCAGCAGGATATGTAACTGCATATCTGACACCATTCTCAGGATTCCTTGCGAATACAACCCCATACCTTGGAACTACCATTGTTGCTCACCCTGGAGGTATTCTGGATGAGATTCTTTATAATACCAGGGGTTTTGATACCGTTGTAGAGACGACTATCCTGTTCACTGCGTTTGCCATCGCCTCATTTTTATACAGGAGGAAGATCTGATGGAACTCTATCAGATTGGGCTTGCAGCATCCCTGATATGTATTGTGATCTCATTCTGGGCACTGGTGCGGGAAAAGGATGACATACACAAACTCCTTCTTGTGGATCTGATCGAGACGATTGGCCTGGTTCTGGTTGCACTGGTCGCTACCGATCTTGCCGAAGCATTGGTTCTGCCCGGTCTTGTGGTGGGGATATCTGAGCTTATTGCGCTTGCTGAGATTTATATCAGAAAAGAACGGCTGTTTACGGTCAGACACAAACCGATCAGAATTGAAGTAATGAAACCCGCACCGCCCATCATCTCCTTCATTCTGGTAGTTTATGGGATAATTCTCTCAGGGTTTTCAGGGGGAGCTGTGGCAGGCCTTGGAGTTGTCTTCTACTTCATGTGCTGCGGTCATTCAGAACGGTTTGACCAGCTTGAGACCCTTTCAGGATATGCATGGGCATTCTGGATCATTGCCTTTTTCATATTTATGATTCTCCCCCAGTACTGGTTCATCGCGGTGATGATATCAGGCGGAGCAATCCTGCTAAAAGTAACCACAAAGATGTCATTGATAGGAACGATGCGTCAGAACTATGAGGAGGAGCATTCATGAGCGGAATGTTCGGCCTCCCCCTTGAGGGACAGGAACTCTATATCCTTGAATTTGGGGATATCGTCCCGTATTTTAGTTTATATACCTGCTCACTCTTCATCTTTGCTGCAATATTTATCATCATAGCAATCATCACCAGACCGGAGAAGCAGGCAACGATTGTATTTGGGACTGATGGGTTTTACAACAAGGAGATCGACCTTGAAGACCTGAAATTTCAACGATTTATGGCAATCGCGTGTGGCCTGGCCACACTCGGGGCAATGGTGTCAGGTGATCTCTTCAATTATACCCTGTTCACCGCCCTGGTCGGGATCACCAATATCGGGATCGTTGCTGCTACAGATAATAAGCATATTCTCAACGCTGCATTTCATTACGGGATTGTTGCTATGATTGCAACAGTCTTTCTCTTTGGCGGTGCAGCAATGGCCCTTGGGGCCACAGGGACACTCTCTATCTGGGCATTAGCAGGAAAAAATCTGGTTCCCCTCGCTGCTAAGATATTCCTTGTATTTGGAGTATTTGGTGAAGGGATGGCACCATTCTATATAGGAAAATCAGAGATGATCAGGGCGCCGGGAGCACCCTATGTCCTGATGATCCATGTCAGCTCGCTGCTCATCTTTCTGCGAGTTGTAGAAATAGTACTGACGGTGTGAAGATGATGGACAAACATACCAGTAAAAATCTTACAGCACTCTTTACGCTGGGGATTATCCTTCTGATAGCAGGTGAGATCAGCGGAATACATCCAGGTTGGATTTTTCCGCTTCTGATGATCATCTTCTTCCCCGGCTTTGTCCTCTCGCTCTTCTGCTGGTGGAATGCATCATCTGAAGAAGAGGATCTTCCATTTATGGGGTATTAAATGATAGAACTGATTGCAGCAGGAGTTATCATCGGGTTGCTCTTTCATGGCATTCATCGAAAGGTGATTGCACGAATTCAGGGCCGGCCCGGACCCCCGATATGGCAGGAGATCTTTCATACCTTGAAATTTTCCTTTAAACAGACCTGGATCCCAAAGACGGCAAGCAATCCGCTCTTTGTTTTCATTGTAGCAGTTGAACTGGCAATATGGACCGGTGCTATTTTTATCGTCGGATATGGAGGAAGCCTCCTGATGCTCTTTGCCGTTTTCATGCTCCATAAGATTGTTGAGCATGGACTTGGTCTCTCTTCAGGGTCACCATATGGGAAGTTTGGAGCAATCAGGTCGGTCATGTCTGCAGCTTCTGAGATTCCCCTGTTTGCAACAATCGGGGGCCTCTACCTGATCACCGGAAGCCTTTCAATCAGCGATATCATAGCCTGGCAATCGATTCACGGTCCGCTTCTCATTCCAGGTTTCCCCCTTGCCATTGCCATGTATCTGGTTATCCTCTCAAAGATGCATTACGGCCCGTTCTCAATCACCAAGGCAAAGGAGATTGTATCAGGGGTTTTGACAGAACATTTTGGTTCTTTCCGTGCCGGTCTTGATGTCGCATTTGCGATGAAGACTTTTGTTCTGATCTGGGCCTTTGTCCTGATATTTATCGGAGCCCTTCCCTGGTGGCTGATGCTGATAGCGATGCTGATAGTCCTCGTATCACTCTCATTCGTCTGTGCCTTCACTCCGATGCTCAGCCCCTATGATACCGTTGCAATCCAGGCTGTAGTAAGCGGACTTCTCATGATCTATCTCTTTGCTATCGGGGTGATCCTATGAGTCTTATCAGACAGGTTTCCCTGGCCGGTAGCGCATTTTATGCCCTCATTTTCGTCATCCAGGCAATCGAACACCGGCCGGTTCTCGGGGAGGCGGTCGCAGGAATTGCAATAATTACATTCCTGTCAGTTCTCTCATTCAAAACAGATGAAGAGCAGCTGCACCACGGAGAGATGATTCTCGTATGGTCATGCATCCTTCTCTTTGCACTCTATGCTCTGCTCAGGGCAGGAGGAGTAATATGATTGATCTTGCGTATGAACGGGATCTCACTTCGATGAAGTTTGCCATTCTGAAGGGAGCGTACCATGCCAAACTCGTCCTGCTGATGGCCGAAGACCTTGGAATTCAACCCCATCAGCTCAGAAGACACCTGATTGAAACTCTTGATATGATCACCCTTGAATCAATAGCCCCCCGGTACGATACTGCTTATTCCCGTGATGAGCCTGATGAGATCAAAAAAGCACTCGGATATGAATTGTATACCCGATTTATCCCGATCATCCCAAAAGATATCATGGAAGAGGCATGTAACCGGGCAAAAGCTCTGGTGCGTGACGGCTATTATATCCCCGATGCAGTCATCACAGCGAAGCAGTATATTGCCGAGGAGGTCTTCCCATGACCCTCCTCCAGTCAGTTAAGAACCTCGTGCGTTCTCGTTCCATCCATGTTTGTTATGTGGATACCGGCTCATGCAATGGGTGTGACATCGAAGTACTCGCCTGCCTTGCACCCAGGTATGATCTTGAACAGTACGGGATTTATGTCCATAATAATCCCCGTGAATCTGATGTTCTGCTCATCATCGGCTGTGTAACTCCCCAATGGGAAGATAAGCTGAAGATGATCTGGGATCGGATGCCAGAACCAAAAGCAGCTGTGGCTATCGGGAACTGTCCAATCAGCGGATGTGTATTTAACCGTCCTGATTCTCTGGCTAATCCACCAGTACGGAAACATATTCCTGTTGCCGCAGAAGTGCCCGGGTGTCCTCCCCGGCCCACCGAGATCATATCTGCAATACTCTCGGTTCGTGACCTGATATTCAAAGACTGGGAGAAGAAGCAATCATGAAGAAGACTGTAGACGTCTCGATTCCACTCGGCCCGATGCACCCGGTCTGGAAAGAACCCTGTCGCCTGAAATGCGAGACGATTGGAGAGCGGGTGCTCAGGGCTGAGATGGAACTTGGCTACATGAAGAAAGGGATTGAGAAGATCATGAGAGGCAGACCCTGGCAGGAAGTTATGTTCCTTGCAGAACGGGTCTGCGGCATCTGCTCAGTCATCCATAATATGGTCTTTATCGAAGCTATGGAGAAACTTTCAGAGATCGCTGTCCCTGATCGGGCAGCTTACCTCAGGGTGATGGTTAACGAACTGGATCGGATTGCAAGCCATCTTCTTGCAAACTTTTCATACTGTTACACCATCGAGCACGAAACCTTGGGCATGTACCTCCTCAATATCAGAGAGACTGCGATGGATCTTCTGGAGAAGACCACAGGAGCACGGGTTACCTGTTCATACATCGTTCCAGGGGGTGTCAGATTTGATCTGCCAGATGCAGAAAAAGATGAGATCCTCATTGCTCTAGTGAAGATAGAGAGTGAAACACGCAGATATATGGATATGTTTGATCAGGGGCCCCTGATTGCACTCCGGAGCAAAGGCGTAGGAACCCTTACCAGAGAGCATGCCCTTGAGGCCCATGCAGTCGGACCCACCGCCCGGGCAAGCGGAATTGATGTTGATATCAGATCCCAACATCCAACCTATCAGAGACTGAAATTTAGCCCGATAGTGCGAACTGAAGGGGATAACCATGCCAGGATCATGATCAGGTTCGAAGAGGTCATGCAGTCGGTAGCCATCATCAGAACGATCATCAATACTCTTCCTGAAGGACCCATCAGAGGCGGAGGGACGATGAAGAAAGGAAGTATCATATATGCCGGGGAAGCACCCCGGGGTGAGCTCTCCTACCGCCTCAAGGCCGACAGTTATGGCAGGATCCAGGAGATCTATATTCAAACCCCCTCGATAATGAACATCGAGGCCTGCGTTCATCATATGATTCCGGGATCAGAATCGATGGCTGATGTTACTGCCACCTATATCAGTGCAGATCCCTGCATCTCCTGTACGGAGCGGTGAGCATGGCGTCAATTACTGCGTATATTAAGAATATGCTGACAAAGGAGTGGACGCACACCTTTTTTTGTGCCAAAACCCCCCCTCTTACCTCACCATCATATTTCAGAGGGACCCCTCATCTCACCGGAAAAGAATGTACTCATTGCTTCCAGTGTATGATGGTCTGTCCCTCCCCTCAGGCAATAGAAGTAATAAAAACAGATGAGAGAGGAGTCTGGAAACCGGTTATTCATGACGGACATTGTATCAGGTGCGGCCTTTGTGTTGAGATCTGCCCGGAACTGGTGCTGGATGCTGGAAGAGTCCATCAGTCAAACGCCCGTGACGAGACCTATATGCAGTTCACCTTCCATATCCAGGTAAACCCGGTCACCTGTATGGGATGTGCGAACTGCTCAGTTGCCTGCCCGGTGAACAAAGAGATCGATCCTTCCCTTGCTGCAAAAGGAACAACATCATCAGACGAAGTTATCATGCGGGTAAACAAAGGGCTGATGACCGTCTTCCATGAGGACAAATGTACAGGATGTAAAACCTGTGAAGAACAATGCCCTACCGGTTCAATCATGATCGCTCGGGTTCTCGAACCGCTTCAGCTGGTGGAATCATGAAAGTGATCATTAACACCGGCAGAACCGTTATCCAGGGGTGCTGTGTAGACCGGAAGAACTCATTAGAGTATCTCAATGAAGCATCGATGATCAGGATGAACCCGGTAGATATGATGAAACTCGGGATAGAGAGTGGCGAATATGTCAGTGCCATTTCAGATGGTGTTTCGGTGACGCTTCGGGCACTGGAGGACCCCACCCTCGGTGAGGGTATGGCATTTCTTCCACTTGGACCCTATGCCAATTTCCTGGTTCCTGGTGCAACCCACAGTACCGGAATGCCAGATTTCAAGCAGATACATGCAGATGTTCAGCCAAGTAATGAAAAGGTGCTCCCGGTAGGTGAACTGATGCGACAGCTTGGAGGGGTTCCTTATGCAGGTTAAGAACGTAGTCTGCCCGTTCTGCGGATGCCTTTGTGATGATATCGCAGTCGATATCGAGGACGGTGTCGTTACCGGTGTTGAGAACGCCTGCACCCTCGGAGCCCACAAATTTCTGGAGGACCGGAGTGAACGGCTGAAAGGCCCAATCATGCGGGATGGAGCAGGTTGGAAGGATATCTCATATGAAGAGGCTATTGATTATACCGTTGGTATTCTCAAGGACGCAGATCGGCCACTCTTATATGGCTGGTCAAGTTCAGCAACAGAAACCCAGGCTCTCGGTGCCCATCTTGCAGAACTGATATCCGGAGTCGTAGACAGTACCAGCACCGTCTGTCACGGTCCTTCCATTCTTGCTATCCAGGAAGTAGGCCACCCCGGATGCACGCTCGGACAGGTAAAGAACCGGGCTGATACGGTGATCTACTGGGGAGCAAACCCAATTGAAGCACATCCACGGCATATGAGCCGGTACACTACGCAGGCAGATGCCTTCTTTATCGAGAATTCATTCAGGGGACGCAAGGTAATCGTAGTTGACGTCAGAAAAACTCCCACTGCAGAAGTAGCTGATGAATTTGTGAAGATCGAACAGGGTGGCGATTATGCAGTTCTCTCAGCACTGCGGGCAATAGTCAGGGGGAGAGATGATGTTATCCCTGAGTCAGTGGCTGGAGTCCCAAAGACTCAGCTCATCAGGATCGCTGATATCTGCAAGGAAGCAAAGTTCGGAGCAATATTCTTCGGCCTTGGGGTCACCATGACCGGGGGAAAATATAAAAACATCAGAAATGCGATAGAATTTGTTTCTGAACTTAATCGCCATACCAAATGGACGATAACCCCGATGCGTGGCCACTGGAATGTATATGGATCCAATGAAGTCTTCACCTGGATCACCGGATATCCCTTTGGAGTCGATTACTCCAGGGGAATCGCCTTTTACAATCCAGGAGAAACTACCGCAGTTGACATACTTGCGCGGGGTGAAGCAGATGCAGCGGTTATTGTCGGGAGTGACCCGGGGGCCCATTTCCCCCGGATCTGCAATGAACACCTGGCAAAGATTCCAACCATTCTTTTTGATCCCTATCCGAGTGCAACCACTCATGTGAGTACGGTCCAGATTCCTTCAGCAGTAAACGGGATCGATGCTGAAGGAACAGCCTACCGGATGGATGGAATCCCGATTATGACCAGAAAGGTTCTGGATTTTGGATACCCAACCGATACACACCTCTTTGAAACGATCTATCAGAAGATCAAGGATATTAATGCCGGAGGTGAGCAGCGATGCGAGAACTCCTGATTAAAAATGCCTTTGTGATCGATCCGGTCCAAAAGATACATGGAGATATCATGGATCTCTCCATCAGGGACGGGCTAATCGTTGAGAAGGTCAGTAGCAGTGCAGAAGTTATCAACGCTGCAGGGAACCTGACTCTTGCCGGTGGAGTCGATTCTCACACCCATGTGTGCGGAACAAAGGTCAACTTCGGACGATATATGAGCCCTGAAGATATGCGTGCCGGAAGAACCCCCAGGAGAGGGAAGATGTACCCCACGTCCGGGTATACCGTCCCCACAACATATGGGAATAGTTACCGGTACAGCCGCATGGGCTACACTACCCTGCTTGAGGGGGCCATGGCACCGATGGAGGCCAGACATACCCATGAAGAGTTCTCTGCAACCCCAATGCAGGATATGCTTGCCAACACGCTCTTTGACGGGAATTGGAATCTTTACGAGGCAGTGGGAGAGAAAGATGTCAAACAGGCTGCTGCAGTAATTGCCTGGACCCTTTCTGCAGTAAAAGGGTTTGGCATCAAACTCACCAATCCAGGAGGAACAGAGGCATGGGGATTTGGAGACGATATTGCCGGGGTGGATGAAGTGGTCCCCAACTGGGGAATCACCCCACGGGAGATCATCACAACGGCAATAGATGCATGTGAGATGCTTCATCTTCCTCACTCAGTCCACCTTCACTGCAACAATCTCGGGATGCCCGGGAACTACAAGACTACCCTGCAGACTTTAGACATCCCGAGTGATCTTAACCCGGATCGGCAGACCCTGTACCTGACCCATCTTCAGTTCCATTCGTATGGAGGAAGTACCTGGGGGAACTTTACCTCTGAAGCACCGGCGATCACCAAGGTGATCAATAACAAGCCCCATATCGCCTTTGACACGGGGCAGGTTATGTTTGGCCGGACGATGACGATGACCGCTGATGGTCCGATGGAGTTCAGGCTCTATACTCTGCATCATAACAAGTGGAGTAATCATGATGTCGAACTTGAGACTGGATCCGGGGTAATCCCGGTCTATTATGATCGAAAGAGCCTGGTAAACAGCGTGATGTGGGCGATCGGTCTTGAACTTGCCCTCCTGACTAAAAACCCATGGCAAGTGATGCTGACCACAGACAATCCAAACGGGGGTCCGTTTGTGAAGTATCCCGAGATCATCGGGCTTCTCATGAGCCAGCCATGTCGTGAAGCTGAACTGGCAACCGTACATAAGAAAACCACCAGCCGAACGTCGATTGGAACGATAGATCGCGAGCTCAGTTTTGAGGAGATAACAATCATGACACGGGCAGGGCAGGCAAAGGCACTGGGACTGCTCAACTCAGGGAAAGGGCACCTTTCAGAGGGGGCTGAAGCTGACATCGCCATATATCCTGTGAAACCTGACCAGATTGACCCATCTGTCCAGTATGATGAGGTGATCAGTGCATTCCAGCAGTCGCTTTATACCCTGAAGGGTGGCACCGTGGTGACAAGGGATGGAGAGGTTGTTATTGCAGGACTGCCGAACCGGACCTTCTGGGTTGATGTCCCCGAGCCTCAGGGGATCGATATCAGTAAGAGTCCACGGTTTGTGGAGAAGTTCACCCGGTTCTATTCGATGGAACTTGCGAATTACCCGGTGCAGGAGGAGTATGTGAAACGGGGTGTTGCACTTGGGAGAAAGGAGGCCCAGGTATGATGCGTGTAACCCTTACAATAAAGGCTCGTGTGAAACCTTTCCTCCCGGTTGAGGCAGAGGGTATCGTTCCGGAGAATTTTATCGGTAACCGGGATCTCTTCGTATACGAAGGGAACAAAAAAAGACGTCTTGAAGACCTCTTCTCGATTCGAAAAGACGGAAATGTAAACTCTCCGGAGATGGTTACTGTGATGCTTCGCGGAGATACCAGTCGGATCAAGCGGGTCGGGGAGTACATGAGCTCGGGCACCATCATTATCGAAGGTGATATCGGAATGCACTGTGGCAATTTTATGCGAGGGGGGCAGATCGAGATCATGGGTAATGCTGATGGATGGCTTGGTCGAGAAATGAGAGGAGGATCGATCCTCTGTCACGGCGATGCCGGGAACTACTGCGCCTCAGGATATCGGGGAGAGAAGCGAGGGATGCGCGGAGGGACCGTTGAGGTAATGGGGAATGCCGGGGATTACCTGGCAGAGAACCTGACCGGTGGAGAGGTCCATGTCCATGGTAACACGGGGATATTTCCCGGCGCTGAGATGCGAGGAGGGGTATTGACCATCGATGGTGATGCACGGATGCCGGGGGCTAATATGATAAAGGGAACGTGTATCGTCAAAGGAAAAGTGATTGATATGCTGCCGACCTTCTCATTTGAGCGGGAAGAAGGGGGGATGAGAGTGTACCATGGGGATGTGGCAGGGAGAGGGAAAGGGGAACTCATCGTGAGAGGAGTCGGGAAGCCTTGACCGCCGGTTCCACAGGGGAATCGCCGTGCTACACTGAACCAAATACTTTCATAATTTCCAGAATTCTTTCAGACTTCCAGAGCTCTGACACACCTATCCCCGGAAAAGACAAGAACCCATTTCTTCAGATTTGGGATCGATGGTAATTCAGGAGATGACGTGCACCACTTTAGTTGTTCAATACCTTCACGACTCACCCACTGAATTTCGGAATCAGAACTGGCGCTCGTTTTGACATATTTCTCACTTTGCGAACCCTTGCCATTTTAGAGGATTAATATATCCAATGAGGTAAAAAATCGCTATAAAATTCTAAAAAATTATCCTCATTCGATAAAATAAGTTGTGGATATGAGCAGGGTTCGCAAAGTGAGATGTATCAGTCATCTGCGTAGTCCCGTCTGATAAGGGCAGAATCAAGGAGATGATTCATGGAGTTTTACCTGTGATCTTGCCAGTCAGACAACCAGGCCTGTCATCATCCTGAAGGATCTGAGTCACTCATGATATGAACTTAGCCTTCTCCTGCCGGTTCATGAGTTGTTTGGTTCTCTTCTGATATTCAATTTAAAACTAATGCTGAGCCTGCATCAGATCTGCCAGCTTTTCTAGTTCTGAAACATGAACGACTGCCAGTACCTCATCACCGACTTGCAGAATCGTATCTCCACGGGGAATTATCAGATTTCCTTCCCGGATTATCGCAGAAATGACACACTCTGCAGGGAGCTTTAGATCACGGATTGGCCTATCTCCTGCAATAGATCCTGAAGTTACGGTATTTTCTACCAGAGAATATTGTCCTTTCCGAAGTTTTAAAAGGGTTTTCATATCACCAAGGGTCATCTCCTCAGCAATAAGGTGAGACATAAGATCAGCCTGATTTAGTGCTACATCCACCCCCATCGTGGGAGTAAACAACCAGGCATTCTTGGGGATATTAACCCTGGCTATGGTCCGGGGGACCCTAAACTCAAACTTGGCAAGACTGGTGATCACCAGGTTCATTTCATCATTCCGTGTAACTGCCGCAACCACATCAGTATCACGAATTTCAGCGGATTTAAGGATATTAATATCTGTTCCGTTTCCTTTGATCAGTATATCTTTTGCAAGTTCTTTACTAAGCCGGGGATATTCAGACTCTGATCCCTCAATAATCCGTACAAAATGCCCTTCAGAGATGAGAAGTCTGGCAAGATAGGTTCCGACTTTCCCCCCACCAATAATGAGTACTCGTAATGTCATAACAGGTACCTCCTCAGGTATACCTCAGCAATGTTTTCAATCGGGGGACCGAACCGGCATCAACTGCAATATGAATCAGATCTCCTTTCTCAAAGATAGCCCCGGGAACAGGGATGATGGTCTTACCCCTTCTGGTGAGTGAAACTATCTGAATCTCTCCTGGAACAGAGATATCATTTACCGAATGACCGGCAAGGGGGGGTGAGATCTCAAACATCACAATACTCACCCCACCGCTTCCGAGACTGTGTTCAATATCAAGATGAGAGAAGGTCAGCAGTTCAGATATTCGCATGATCCCAAGTTCCACACTGGTAACAGTCTGTACCCCAAGTCTCCGGTAGGCTTCTGCATTAAGGGGGTCATGAATACGAGCAATAACCTTCGGAACCCTGAAAACCTGCTTGGCAACCCGTGCAACGACAATATTAGCCGTATCACTGCCTGTTACAGCGGCAAGAGCATCTGCCCTGGCCACACTACTGGCAAGAAATGATTCCTGATCCAGAGCATCACTCTGCACAATTTGACCTGAAAAACCATGCCCAAGGCGATCAAATGCCTGTGGATCATGGTCAACAACCGTTACCTGGTGGTGTGAATGCACCAGGTTTTGTGCAATACCTGAACCCATTCTTCCACAGCCAATAATTACAATCTTCATGGTGTCCTCCTGAAAAATGCAGGGATCATTTCTTTTTGTTCCATTCGCCGGGCTATTCCCTTTCGAATCTCTTCAGCAATAAGAAGTATTGGAGTACAGGCTATGAGAAACAGCCAGTTTTCAAGAGGAAACGGAGCAGTCCCAATGATCTGCTGAAGAAATGGAACATAAATTATGAGCAGAATTATCACTACTTCACTTGCAATGCCTGCCCATACCATCCGATTCGAGAACAACCCGACCTCAAAGATTGAACGCCGTTCAGTGCGTTGCGCCAGAACATTGCCAATCTGAGTGCTAACTACTGCAGCAAGTGCCATCGCGACTGCTGAGTGATATATGGGCCCGGTTGCAGGGAGATCAAAAAAATGCCCCCAGAACCCGTTCGTCCAGTACTGATAATAAAAGGCAGCCATCACAACAACACTCTGTATCGGGCCAAGCCAGAGGTAGGATCTGATCAGCAGAGAACGGGATATTACATGCTCACTCAGATTTCGCGGTGGTTTGTTCATGATCCCCTCCTCCGGTGCCTCGGAGCCGAGTGCCAGGGCAGGAGCAAGATCGGTGCCCAGATCAATGGCCAGAATCGGCATGACATCAAGTGCCAGGGGAATTCTCGTTTTACTAAATGCAAAGAGGATGAATGGAACTGCTTCAGGGGTATTGCTAGTGAAGATATATCCGGTAAATTTCTTAATATTCGCATAGACTGCCCGGCCCTCCTCTACAGCATTGACAATAGATGCAAAGTTATCATCAGTCAGAACCATATCTGCAGCTTCTTTGGCTACATCTGTTCCGGTAATGCCCATGGCCACTCCGATGTCTGCCTTTTTTAGTGCAGGGGCATCATTCACACCATCGCCAGTGACGGCAACAATGTGTCCCATCTCTTTGAGGACAGTCACAACTTTGAGTTTATGCTCTGGTGCAACTCTGGCAAAGATCACTTCCTCCTTGAGAATCTCTCTCATTTCAGAGTCATCCATGCCATCAAGATCAGAACCAGTAACTATCCTCGGGGTTTCACTCGTGATGATCCCGATACGCCGTGCTATGCTTTTTGCAGTCAGACCATAATCACCGGTTATCATGATGATTCTGATACTGGCATGATTGCATCTGATCACCGCATCTGCGACTTCAGGACGCGGGGGATCCATCATTGCGATGAGACCGATGAAGGTCAGATCACACTCCACTACTTCAGGAGTCAGGGAAGAAATATCACCCGGAAGATGCCTAATTGCAACAGCAATCACCCTGAGCCCTTTTAGGGCATAAGAGTCATTGACATCCATAATTTCAGATCTGATATCATCAGTGAGAGGAGTGCCTTCACCACCAAGGGTGATTACTGAAGAGAGCCCTAATACCTCTTTGGGAGCACCTTTCAGGAACAATATCTCCTGATTGCCAGACTTATGGATGGTGCTCATCAGTTTTCTTCGTGAATCGAACGGCAACTCCCTGATACGGGGGAATTGCATATTCTCCTGATCAATATCAACCCCCCCTTTCTGTGCAGCAACAAGGAGTGCGGCTTCAGTAGGATCACCAAGAACTGACCATTGGCCTTCCACAGTATCAGGAGCAATCAGTCTGGCATTATTACACAAACCCGCAGCAACTAAAAGCCGTGATAATTCAGGCATGAGATCAGGAGTTACAGGATTATCTTCAGTCAGGATCTCCCCTTTTGGCGTATACCCGACCCCGGTAACAGTAAGTGAACGCCTTGATACCCAGATCTCTTTCACAGTCATCTCATTCTGGGTCAGGGTGCCGGTTTTATCTGTACAAATTACGGTTGTACAACCCAGGGTTTCGACAGCTGACAAGCGTTTTATCAAGGCATGCCGCTTTGCCATACGCTGTGATCCTCTGGCTAATGCAAGAGTTACCGTAGGGAGCAGACCTTCAGGAACAAAAGCAACAATCATTCCCAGGGCAAAGATAAAACTTTCAGTCAGACTGACCGAGGTCATGGTGAGGAGGAGGAGAAAGAATAGAAAGCCAACACTTACCGCGACAACAGTCACCATCCTTGTGACATAGACCATCTCTTTCTGCAGGGGACTCTGCTCTTCTCCTATCGCCTGAGTCATATCTGCAACTTTGCCAAACTCAGTATGCATACCAGTTGATATCACAACCGCCTTTCCGGTCCCTGACACGACGTTTGTTCCGGCAAAGATCAGATTTGGAAGCTCTATGCGGGAGAATCCGGCATCAGAGAAAGGTTCGCTGGTCTTCTTGACTGGATGGGATTCTCCGGTTAGGGTGGATTGATCAATCTTGAGTGCCGCTTCTTCCACAAGACGTGCATCTGCAGAGATATGATCCCCCTCTGTTATCACCAGAATATCTCCCGGAACGAGGTCTTCTGCTGGAATCTCACGCAGACCTCCATCGCGGATAACCCTGACCTGACGGGGAAGAAGAGTCATCAGAGCTTCAGCAGCTTTCTCAGCCCGAAACTCCTGCCAGAATGAGAACAGACCATTAATCAGATTGACCATCCAGATGGCAATGCCAAGCTGAATCATCTGGGCAAAGATCGCAACAATACCCCCAATCCAAAGCAGAATCGCCATGAGGTGAGAAAAGTTTGCAAGAAATCGAAGAACGATAGATTTTTTTCTGGTTTTTATAAGGGTATTTTTTCCAAATGTTATGAGATTTTTCCGTGCCTGAATCTCTGATAAGCCGGAGGGACTGGTCTCAAATAAGGAATAGACATCCGGGATAAGGGCAGTATGAACCTGTAATCCTGGTGTATCTTTTCCATCAGACTCAATCGAAAGGTTCATGCTGCCAGATTCGCCTCGTCGGAATAATTACGTTTGATTGTGGCTTCCCAGATATATATGTATTGCTTGGATCTCTGGTTTTAGGAGATTGACATCGATGTACCAGACGGTCATGAATCAACAATGCATAACATATAATAATAAAGGGACATTGCATCAGAACATTTTTAAAGTTGTAACGATATTCTCAATAACTTATGGATGTGGAGGTGAACCAGTATGCCGCAAATAGACCTCAATGCCATTATGAAATTAAAAAGGGATGCGATGAAGAGGTGCCAGGAACGGATACTGGAAGAAGCTGCAAAGCCACCAGACCAGAAGAAGAAGGCTGAAGAGATCCCGGAATGTTACGGAATAACCCAGGTACTCAAGAAGCGTCACGGATTATAAGAGGGGGGGAAAATGGAGCCTGAAAAGTCATTGCTCGAGCAGATATCTGAGAAAGAAGGGGAGTTGAAGAGAAAAAATGATCAGGTCTGCAAAGAGGCTGAAGATATTATCTCACAAGCCCGAAAACATGCCTCAGTAATGCTTGATAACGCTGAAAGAGACGGAAAGATCGAAGCAGATCGGCTGCTGAGGGAGGAACTCGATGTTCTGTCCAGAGATATTGATTCGATCCGGGCAATGGGGCGCCTGGAGGCTGAACAAACCCGTCTTTTGGGAGAACAGAATCTATCCAGAGCCGTGCAAATAATTATTCGAGCAGTCACCGGGTAAGGTCATATGATACAGAAGATGGAGAACATCCTGGTTGTTGGTCCTAAACAGGATTATATGAGAATAGTAGACGTCTTGTACAAGACCGGGACTCTTCATCTCGAAGATGTCACCACAAGTTTTCCTTGGGTTGATTTTACCCGGCATGAAGACTCCCAGTATTCTGAAAGACTATCAACACTCCTTATGACGATCAGGGGGATCCTTCAGGTTCTCCCGAAAAAACATTCAGAGAGCGATAACATCCCCAATATCACCGAAGCTATGGCTGATAAATCATCGCGGGAACTGCTCACGCTCGCCCAGGTAGCCTGTGACACCCTTGATCAGACTATCAGGATGCTCGAGACCAGAAAGACTGACCTCGAGCTGAAAATTATCGCATTGAACCGTTATGAAAAGGTCTTTCAAAAGATATTCCCCCTTGAGGCTCAACTCCCTACTCTTGAAGGTTTTGAGGTTACCGTCCTAATTATTCAGAAGGATTATGAGGAGATTCTGGATATCATCAAACCATTCTTCGCCGGGATTACAAAAAACCAGTTTGAACTTATATCCGCAGATCTGGACGAAAAGACGCTTGCGGTCATCACGGTCTTTAATAAGAAATATTCTGAGCGGATCCATGAGTACCTGTACTCGAAAAATGTAAATGAAGTCCGCATCCCGGTCGAATATTCTAATATGCCGCTAAATCAGGCTTTAATTCTCCTGGAAAAGGATAAACAGTCCGCCATAGCAGAAATGGAGGAGATTCAAAAGCGGTTTACCTCACTCTCCAGTCAGTGGTATGGAGAACTATCTGAACTACAGACCAGGCTTTCTGACCGGAGTGATGCCATTAATGCATACTCTAAATTCGGAGAGACCGACTATACTCTTGTAATCAAGGGATGGATCCCGAAAAAACACCTAAAGAGGGTTAAAAAGAGTCTCTTTGATGCATTTGGTAACCGGGTTGTCCTTACCACACTTCCGGTAACTCCTGATATGCTCGATCAGGCACCAGTCTTTTATGATAATCCATTCTGGGTCAGACCATTTGAGTTCTTTATGAAACTGGTCGGGCCGCCACAGTACCGGGAGATCGATCCCAGTCCGATTATTGCGATCTCATTTCCGATTTTTTTTGGACTAATCGTGGGTGATATCGGATATGGCATCATTATCCTGCTCTTTGCACTCCTCCTAAAAAGAACATACAGGAATCTCCCCTGGATGGGGCAGATTATGGATATCCTCATCATCTCCTCAATACCTACGATCATCTTCGGGTATCTCTTTGGAGAATTTTTCGGAGATTTTGGAGAGATTATGGGCTGGATACATCCGGTGCATATCTTTGGGATCACTTGGAACCGAATTGAAGCCATCATCCCCCTGCTTGTCCTGAGTATTGCTATCGGAGCCATCCATGTCTTTCTTGGCCTTATGATTGGGGCATATAACGCCGCGGTTAGGAGAAAAAAGAGGCATTTTTGTGAAAAATGTGGAATGATCGGTGTGCTTGCAACCATCATCCTTCTCTTTGGAGCTCTTACCGAGGTCCTCCCCATTATTCTGGTCAATCCCGCAATAGGAGGACTAATCATCTCTTTGATTGTCCTGATATACGGAGGGGGTGTTCTGGGTGCTATTGAGATCATGGGAACTCTGGGCAACATAATGTCCTATGCCAGGCTGATGGCTATTGGAATGGCTTCAGTCATCCTGGCCATCGTGGCAAACCGCCTTGGTGGAGAGATAGGAGTCCTTGCAATCGGTGTTGTTATTGCAATTCTTCTTCATGTTATGAACATCGGACTGGCGATGTTCAGCCCTTCCATTCATTCAATGAGGCTCCATATTGTGGAGTTCTTCTCTAAGTTTTACGAAGGCGGTGGTGTCCCGTACCATCCATTCGGCAGGGAAAAAGGAGAGTAAAATGAGTATTTGGCGATAGAAGAGTATTCGCAGAGAGGTAGGAAAACGATTAAATATATGTGTGTCGATATGGACAAGAGATAATCATGACAGGTTGGGAAGTTCCTATTGGGGCTGCAATTGCCTTCGCAGGTGGGGCAATTGCAACAGGTATCGCACAGTCAAAGATTGGTGCAGCAGGAGCGGGAACAATAGCTGAAAGACCAGAGTCTGCTGGAATTATTATCGTCCTGGAAGCAATTCCGGAGACGCTGGTAATTTTGGGCTTTGTTGTTGCAGCAATGATAATTATCATGGTAAAGTAGGAAACAGGCACACCGAGAGTTTCGGTGAAAGAGCGTATGGAGCGTATTGGGGGCAGAACAATTGCAGACGTCTAAGAATGCAGCATATTCCAGGTGGTGTGGTGAGAGCATATGACTTATGAGGAACTGGTTAGTTCGGTTGAGGCGGCTGCGGAAGAAAAAAACTGTGAGATCCTTGACAATGCGAACCGGGAGGCTGAAGATCTCATCAGTGATGCTGAACAGAGAGCTACTGAGGTTAAAGAGAAGTTCAGACAGGTTAGTATTCGATCTGCTGAGGTTGAGCGGAACAGGATTACCTATCTGACAAAAGAAGAAGTAAAAGCATCTATCACTGAAGTGAAAAAAGATCTCTTTTCTCAGGCATTTGGCATCGCGGAGCTCGAACTGAAGGATATCAGGCATTCTTCAGGATATACTGATCTCATGAGGGCACTCCTCTTTGAGGCAATCCGGGAAATCGGGGATGATGGCTCGGTACTTCATATTGACATCAGGGATCAGCAAATTTGTGAAGAGATTATTGCTGAAATTCGAATTAAGCCCTTAATACTAACTGATATTGAGTGTGTCGGAGGGCTCCAGATCTCAAGTAGCGATGGAAAGATAAGGATCTATAACACCATTGAGTCAAGGCTTGATAGAGTAAAGGATGCATATAAGCATGAGATCTTTGTAGCACTAGCCGGTGATTGAGATGGATACCGGATATGTGAATGCCCGGGTGAGAGGGATGCATTCATTTCTCCTGACACGGAAACAACTGGACAGCCTGATCCTGAAACCTGATATCGATTCTCTGATCACCGAACTTGAGAAGACGCCCTACCAGGAGGATCTCCAACGGGCTTTGCTTACTGCTTCAGGAGTCAGAGGGATTGAACATGCACTCAGACTGAACCTTATAAGGACCTTTCAGAAGATCCTCTCTTTTGTGAAAGGGGAAGTCGGTGAAAAGTATATTCATATTTTTCTCACCCAATGGGATGTAGACAACGTCAAAACCATCCTCAGAGGAAAGAAGGTGCATATACCCTCCCAGGAGATCAGGGACTGCCTGATTCCTGCAGGAGATCTAGATGAAACTACCCTGGTAGAACTCCTAAAACAACCAGATATAAAATCAGTTATCGATCTCCTGGCCACATGGGGGCACGATTGTGCAGTCCCCCTTACCCGTCATTTTGAGGAATATATTGCTACCTCTGATCTGGTTATCCTCGAATATGCCTTGGATAAACATTATTTTGAGCAGTCTCTAACCCTTGTAAATGGAAGAACGCAGGATGAACAGATTGTCAGAGATCTGATTGCCACTGAGATAGATATCACCAACATAAAGATTCTCTTATCGCTTATCAGAGATGGAATTGATCCATCTGAAGGGGAACACCTACTCCTTTCTGGTGGGAAGCATCTTGATCTGAAGAGACTGCTCGTGATGCTAAATGCGTCAACGATTGGAGAACTTCTCCCCCATCTCGAACAGACTCCGTACAGGTTCCTGGCTCAATTGAAGGCTCCGGGTAATTCCCGTATTAAAATGTCAGCATACCAGAATGCACTTGATCAGTACCTCATTATCCATGGTGCTCGGACCTTCAGGGGGGATCCACTCTCAATCACCATCATCATCGGGTATCTCTGGGCTAAGTATAATGAGATTATCAATCTACGAATCATAGCCAGATGTAAAAATGCAATGATAACTCCGGAAGACATGGAGGCTGAACTGGTGTATGTATAAAATAATCATCATTACTGATCCTGAATCAGGAGATGGTTTCCGCCTGGCTGGTGCAACAGTTGTCGAAGCCTCAACTCCTGAGGAGGCAGAAAAGGTATTAATCCCGTTTCTAGATTCTGATGACGTCGGGATTATTGCGGTTCGGGAGGATTTTATGGCATGCCTGGATAAAACCCTCCTATGCAGGATCGAGCGGTGTTATCACCCGGTTATCATTCCGATTCCTGCCCCACATATCGGCGGTTCCATGGGTAGTTATATTGAGCAATTATTAAAGCGTGCAATCGGCTTTAATATCGTTATGAGGGGATAAATCATGATTAAGGGGTCAATATCACGAATATCAGGCCCGGTTGTCACCGCCTGTTCAATGCAGGGATCAAAGATGTATGATGTGGTGAAGATCGGCAATGCTGAACTGAGTGGGGAGATCATCAGACTTGAGGGAGATAATCCGGTCATACAGGTATATGAGGATACTACAGGTCTGACCATCGGGGAGCCAGTGATGAATACCGGCCTGCCCCTGTCGGTTGAACTCGGACCCGGACTATTATCATCCATTTTTGACGGTGTACAGCGTCCCTTACCAGTTCTCGCTGAGAAGAGCGGAGATTTTATATCGAGAGGAATATCGGTCCCGGGTCTTAATCGGGATAATAAATGGCCTTTTACCCCTCTTGTTCATTCAGGTGAACAGGTAGCTTCCGGTGATATCATTGGAACAGTTCCTGAACATCACCTGATTCATCGTATCCTGGTCCCTCCGGGAATGTCAGGGACCATCAGGGAGATTTATGAGGGGGAATTTACTGTCGAGCAAACGGTCTGTATCCTTGAAGATAATTCCCAAATTACTCTTATGCAGCGATGGCCGGTCAGGAAAGGCAGACCTTTTACAAAGAAGATGGATCCTTCAATACCCCTCCTGACCGGGCAGCGAATCTTTGACAGCCTCTTTCCCCTGGTCAAAGGAGGAACGGCGATGATACCGGGAGGGTTTGGAACTGGAAAGACAGTCTCAGAGCAGACCCTTGCAAAATGGTCAGATACACAGGTCGTTGTGTATATCGGATGCGGTGAGCGGGGGAATGAGATGACCGATGTTCTCACTGAATTTCCAGAGCTAGTGGATCCACGAACAGGTGATCCTCTGATAGAGCGGACCATCATGATTGCTAACACATCAAATATGCCGGTGGCAGCAAGAGAGGCTTCAATTTATACCGGTGTTACCATGGCAGAGTACTATCGTGACATGGGCTATGATGTAAGCCTGATGGCAGACTCAACGTCCCGGTGGGGTGAGGCACTTCGCGAAGTTTCAGGAAGGCTTGAAGAGATGCCTGGAGAAGAAGGATATCCAGCCTACCTCGCGACCCGGCTTTCAGCATTCTACGAACGATCAGGGAGAGTGACCTGCCTGGGGAGTGATAACCGGCAGGGATCTGTCACTATCATCGGTGCAGTCTCCCCACCAGGTGGTGACTTTTCAGAGCCGATAACCCAGAATACACTCAGAATAGCCGGCACATTCTGGGCATTGGATACCAATCTTGCATACCGGCGTCATTTCCCTTCAGTAAACTGGATCAAGAGTTATTCTCTCTACCTTGATAGTGTAGAGGAATGGTATTCAGGGGAGATTGCACGGGACTGGCGTGATACCCGTGATAAGGCGATGTTCCTACTCCAAAAAGAAGTGGAACTGCAGGAGATCGTCCAACTGGTCGGCCCTGATGCGCTTCCTGACAGCGAGAAGGCGGTCCTTGAGGTTACCCGCATGATCAGAGAAGATTTCCTGCAACAGAGTGCCTATAGTGACACCGATTCGTTCTGTCCCCTTATCAAGCAGTATTGGATGCTCAAGGTGATCCTCTCTTACTACGATGTTGCCAGTTCAGTAATGAAGCGTGGAGTCTCCCTTCGTTCTCTCCTCAATATGCCGGTTAGGAATGAGATCGCCCGAATGAAGGAGCAGGAGGACGTGAATCTGATCAAGGCAATGATCGAGACTATTGCTCAACAGGCTGAAGCATTGGAGGTGAAAGCATGCAGCGCTCCCTGATAACGACCGAGTACCAGACGGTTAATTATGTATCCGGCCCGCTCATCTTCGTCGACCGGCCACGGGGGGTTTCCTTCGGAGAGACTGCCAAAATTACGCTCCCGGATGGGGAGATAAGGACCGGGCAGATCCTTGACATTTCAGGCGAGATGGCAGTGGTGCAGGTGTATGAGGGAACCAGCGGTATTGACAGTTATCATACGAAGGTTCAGTTTACCGGGGAGTCCCCCCATATCGATGTCTCTATCGGAATGCTCGGACGAGTTCTGAACGGAGTCGGCAAACCCCGTGACGGGGGCCCTGACATCATTCCTGAAGCCAGGCTTGATATCGCCGGGATGCCAATCAACCCGTACTCCCGAGATAAACCGGCAGAATTTATCCAAACCGGTATTTCTGCGATCGATGCCCTGAACACCCTTGTTCGAGGGCAGAAACTCCCGATATTCTCAGGGGCAGGGCTGCCTGCCAACAAACTTGCTGCCCAGATCGCACGGCAGGCAAAGGTTCTTGGAGAAGGTGAGAAGTTCGCAGTGGTATTTGTTGCCATGGGCATCACCTACAAGGAAGCCTCGTTCTTCATGAAGGACTTTGAAGAGAGCGGTGCCCTGCAGAGAGTCGTCTTTTTCCTCAATCTAGCCGATGATCCAACCATTGAACGGGTGGCAACACCCCGGTGTGCCTTGACCGTTGCTGAGTTCCTTGCCTATACTCATGGTCTTCATGTGCTGGTTATCCTGACAGATATGACCAACTACTGTGATGCACTGAGGGAGATCTCAACCGCCCGTGAAGAGATTCCTGGCAGGCGGGGATATCCGGGTTATATGTATACAGATCTTGCATCAATTTACGAACGAGCCGGGCGTATCAAGGGGCGAAAAGGATCGATCACCCAGATTCCAATCCTTACAATGCCTGATGACGACATCACCCACCCGGTACCTGACCTGACCGGATACATTACTGAAGGGCAGATCGTCCTCTCCCGTGACATGTTCCGGAGGGGTCTGACCCCGCCCATTGATGCTCTCCCCTGCCTTTCCAGGCTGATGAACCTTGGAATCGGACCAGGAAAGACGAGAGAAGACCACCGGAATGTTGCAGATCAACTCTATGCCTCCTATTCATACGGACGGGATCTCCGCAGACTGGTCGCTATTGTAGGAGAAGAGGCCCTTACTGAACTAGACCAGAAATATCTTCATTTCGCTGATCTCATCGAGAAAGAGTTCATCGGCCAGGGGGACGAAAACCGAAGCATTGAAGAGACCTTTGACCTGGCATGGCGTCTCTTCTCTCTACTGCCGCAAGAAGAACTGAAAAGGATTAAACTGGATTACATAAGAAAGTATCACCCGGACAATCAAACAAAGGAATGAAGGATGGAGCAGGTACACCCAACCCGGATGGAACTTATCAGGAAGCGATCCCAGATAGCTCTTGCTGAACAGGGACGGGATCTTCTTACAGAAAAGATGGAGGCATTGATCCAGGAGTTCTTCAGAATCATGGTTACCTTCACCCAGTCACGGGAAGAACTCGAGGCGGTTAGTGCTGATGCCGAACGATCTCTCCTGATTGCCCAGGCGGTGGATGATCCGGTCACCCTCAAATCGGCTTCCTTTGCTACAAAAAGACAACTTTCAGTTGATATAACAGGAAAGAACATTATGGGCGTTCCTGTTCCGGTCATCCAGAAGACCAGTGTGATGCTCAATGTGATGCAGCGGGGCTATAGTATCATTGGAACGAGTGGACGTATCGACGAGACTGCAGAAAAGTACGAGTCAGCAATAGATCTTATCATCAGACTTGCTGAGACTGAAACGGCTCTCCGAAGACTTGGGGATGAGATCCAGATGAACCGCAGACGGGTAAACGCACTGGACCAGATAGTCATCCCTGAATTAAAGCAACAGGCAAAATATATCAGGATCACGATCGAGGAACGGGAACGTGAGGATATCTTCAGGCTCAAGAAGGTGAAGAAACTGATCGAGCGGAAGAAGAAGATTGCAAAAATGAAGGGTCAGACGAAAAATCCTTAATCCTCGATAACGTTTTGTCAGACCTGTTGTGTTCCCGGTTCCACCAGTGTTGGCCCCAGGTAGTGATCTGTTACCTGTTTCTGTAATGGCTGACTGTAGGTCTGTGCAAGGGAAAGGCATTTTTTCGGGCAGTATTCACAACAACAGCCACAGATAATACATCGAAACAGGTCTAGATCCCACGTTCTATCTTGTTTACTCACTTCTATGGCCTGGGAGGGACAATGCATGCGGCATAAACCACAAAAGATACAATCTTCAATAGTGATCTCCAGGTGTCCCCTGGTAGCAGGTGTCTGTTTTGCCGGCTCAAACGGGTATCGGATGGTCACAGGTCCATGCACCACGTACTGAAGAATCGTCCTGAATATGGGGAGTATTTTCATGATTATCGCTCCATGCATCCGATACAGGGGTCAATCGAGAGGACGATTACAGACACATCTGCCATCTCACATCCTTTCAGGGTCGAGACGAGTGCGGGAATGTTTGCAGCAGTTGGTGTTCTAACCCGGTGCCGTAGCAAATTCTTCTTTCCAGCTCCCCTGACATAATGGATCACTTCACCTCTAGGCTGCTCAGCACGTCCATAAAATTCTCCATCCGGGTTTCCTCTCACCTGAGTATCAATTGCTCCGCTCGGGATCCTGTCTATTGCCTGACGGATTAGATCCACAGAGGTGAACAGCTCTTTTGCCCTGACCACACACCGTGCATAACAGTCTCCTCCCTCCTCAACAACCGGGTGAAAGTCGAGGTCTCCATAAGCTCCATATCCCAGCATTCGCATATCCTGACTAACTCCGCTCCCCCTCAGCATCGGCCCGACTGCCCCGAGTTCATATGCATCGGCCTTTGAAAGAACACCTACCCCCCGTGTCCGGCTCTCAACAGTCTGATCCTCATAGAAGACCCGGGTCAGGTCTTCGAGTTCTGGAATCATACAATCAAGGCCGGCTTTCATGGACCTGAACTGGTCATCCGTGATATCACGCCTGACTCCGCCAACTTTACAGACTCCCTGAATCACCCTTCCGCCTGTTGTTGCCTCAAAGACATCAAGTATTTGCTCTCTGATCCGCCATGAGTTCATGAACAGGTTCTCAAAACCCATACTGTCGGCAAAACATCCAAGCCAGAGCAGGTGACTGTGCAAACGTGAGTACTCGGACCAGATAGTTCTGAGATATTCGGCACGGGGAGGAGCCTCAATCTCCATTACTGTTTCAATTGTCTGGCAGTAGGTGGCACTGTGGATAAAACTGCATATTCCACATATCCGTTCTGCGATGTAGACATAATCCTTATAATCACGCTTTTCGACGAGCGCCTCAAGCCCACGGTGTACATATCCGATGGATGGGATTGCTTCAACGACTCGTTCATCCTCAAGAACCAGATCAAGATGGATCGGTTCAGGAAGCACCGGGTGCTGGGGGCCAAACGGGACCGTAATCTGCCGGCTCATTCTGCTCCTCCTTTTTTAACAGTAGTAACCGTCCCTTTGAACGGATGAGGAATTGATGTCGTGATGAACTTTCCTTTGTAATCAATCGCTATTCCCTGAATTGGTATACCATATAGATCAGCGATCTCATTCTCATAGGTAAACGCAGCGAGATAGATGCAGGTGATGCTGGAGATCTCCACATCCGGCCCGATGATGATTCGCAGATGCTCCATTATCAGCCCCTTATCAAAGGAGTACGTAATCTCATACACCTCTTCGATTTTGGCACATGATATCTGCACCAGACGCCATCCAGCATCATGATACTCTCTGACTGCCGGGAGCAGGTGTTCATATTCTGTAACGACCATCTTCTGCACCATATTATTCATGGCTCCCTCCTCCCTTCATGGCTATATATTTTTCATTCAGAACAGCAAGACCCTGTACGATACCATCGATGATGGATTCAGGTCGGGCAGCACATCCTGGTACATACACATCAACCGGGATTACCGTATTAACCCCGCCGGAAATATTGTAACATTCTCTGAATACTCCTCCGGAACATGCACAGATCCCGACTGCAACTACAACCTTGGGGTCCGGAATCTGATCATAAAGGGTTTTGACAACCTCTTTGTTCTGTTCGTTTACGCCGCCGGTGATGACAAAGATATCAGCATGTTTTGGATTGCCAGTATTGATGATACCAAACCGTTCAACATCATAGAGAGGTGTGAGACAGGCTAGTACTTCGATATCGCATCCGTTACAGCTTGATGCATCATAATGAATAATCCAGGGTGATTTTTGAAGATATGACATCAGTACTACCTCACAGCAGGGAGAGTCCGATGATGTTTCCAGCTCCTAATACCAATGTTACGAGCCAGGTACTGTTCAGGGCAAGCTGCCACTTGACCCTCGAGGTGCTGTTATCAATCACAATCTCAAGGAGATATACGATTGCAATAGCGATGAACCCAATCAGGAGGTGCCCCCCAAAGAACAGGGCGAGGAATCCCAGGAGAACAACCAGCTCATAGATATGAGCGATCTCAACCATCGCCAGGGTCGACCCAGAAAATTCGGTCATGCTTCCTTTAACCAGTTCCTGGTGGGCATGATGGGATGAAGCCAGGTCAAATGGAGATTTTCGGAGTTTTATCGTCAGAATATAGACAAACCCAAGGAAGACTCCGGGAAGTGACAGGATAAACATAGAGGTGCTGTTCATCATATCACCCACGAGGAAACTTCCGGTCATCTGATAGAATCCCACCGCGGTGATGATGATCATTGGTTCCACAGCCATAAGCTGAATCAGTTCACGTTCAGCTCCGATATGGGCATAGGGAGAGTAGGAGCTGTATGCACCCAGCACCAGGAAGACATGGGCAAGCGTAAACGCGAAGATGACTATAAGGAGATCCCCTCCTCCAAAGAAGAGGGCTCCGGTAAAGACGACAAATATCAGGTAACAGAGGATAAAGAAACTTTGTGCTTCCCATACTACCACCCGTCTCTTTTCAAAGAGTTTCCTGATATCATACCAGGGCTGGAGAAGGGGTGGACCAACCCGCCCCTGCATCCGTGCCGTCACTATCCGATCAAGCCCGGTCACACAGATGCCGAGCACCGGAGCTAGGATGATGAATGCCACTGCGTAGAGATACGGGCTCAACATCATAATCCCCCTTCTATCATGATTAGTAGTATCATGAAGAGTAATCCTGCGAGATATACCCCATATCGTGATAACCGTGCCTCTTCGAAGTATGAATCAAGATAATAATTCGAAAGGCTAATCCGTCGTTCAGTCCCGAAACTGCCAATATAGGTCTGGCCATTAACAGATGAGAGACCGCCCATGTATCTGGGAATCCTCTTTTCAGTCCTCTTAAAATATGAGAGAGAGAAGGGCATCATCAGAACCAGAAAGAGCATCATAATCATGATCTCTACATTGCTGAGTGAGATCAGATGAGAGACCGTGGGATAATACATCGAGAGATATGGCTCTATCATGTACCATGAGATGAAGGGGAAGAGGGCACAGACAATTATCGTCAGGGCAGTAATAATATACAGTGCTATCCACTCAAAAGATGAAACACCCTCTTCATACCGTACGTGGGCATAGGTCCCCTGGATCAACTTTCCCATCCATTTTGCCCAGAAGAAAGCGGTGATGGCACTCCCATATGCAAGGATTAGCACCAGTATTATCCCAAATGGTGGTGCTACTTCTACGAATGCATGAAGTGAAGCCCATTTTGAGATGAGCATACCAAACGGTGCGAGAAACATACCGGCAATCCCAATGAGCATCATCGTAGCGACCCGTGGCATGGTAGTGATAAGACCGGTCATATCCTCAAGGTCCAGACTTCCGATCCGATGGCTGACCGAACCCACCGAGAGGAAGAGGAGTGACTTTGCAATCGCATGAAAGATGATGAGCAATATTGCGGCCCACACAGCTTCGGGGGTCCCAACGCCAGCACAGGCAACCACAAGTCCGAGGTTTGCAATGGTTGAGTACGCAAGGATCTTTTTCGCGTTGCTCATATTCACCGCGATACATGAGGCAATCAGGAACGTAATTCCCCCTATCAGAGCAATCAGAATTCCAATGAGTTGCCCTTCAAATACTGGCGAAAATCTGACGATGACATAGACTCCGGCCTTAACCATTGTACTTGAGTGGAGAAGTGCAGAGACTGGTGTCGGGGCCACCATGGCACCCACAAGCCAGGACGAGAAGGGGAACTGTGCCGATTTGGCACAACCGGCGATTGCAATGAGGGATGCAGGTATCAGGGCTATCGTAGGACCAGCTTCGATAAGGCTGCCAAGTCCGAGGTATTCAGGAACCCTGCCCATGATGATAACAAGGATGGCCACGGGGAAGCAGATCCCTCCAACCAGGTTGAAGAGGAGAGCCCGGTAGGCATTAGTGATCGCCTCCTGCGTCTCCGGGTATCGGATCAGGAGATAGGAACAGAGGGTCGTCACCTCCCAGAAGAAGTACATCCAGAAGAGGTTATTTGAGAAGACCAGGCCAAACATCGCGGAAAGGAAGATGAAGAGTATCGCGAAGAACTGAGGCCTCCGGTCAGGTTGATCAGAGTGGTGCACCTGATAATCACGCATGTATCCGACGGCATACATACAGATCAGTCCCCCGATAACCCCGATGATCACCGCCATGATGCCAGAGAACTGATCCGTGAGAAGATCAGGTATTGGAGAGTGTATCTGAAGTGCGAACCACTCCGCAACCCCTATGAGCAGGAGTTGGATGATAACAACGACGGTGACGAAGTATTCCTTCGCCTTCAGACTTACCGCAACCAGGTACCCGGCTATCAACACCTCAACTGCCATCATCAGAAGGGCAATTCCTGAAACTGGCAACGTGAAGAATGCTTGGTTCTCTCCGGTGGTAGTCACCAGGAGCAGGATTGATCCAAGAGCACAGATTCCGGCACCAGCAGTTACCACGAGTCCCGAAATACCATCATTCCGCAGAAAATACACAATTATCGCGGGAATGAGGGGAAATAATATCAGGAAGAGGAGCAGTTCCACTTGTATCACTACCAAAAGATTTGTATTTATCATTATTAATCATTATCAACAGTTTCATGATAAGTCGTCATAAGGTAGTTTGAGATCTCTGAAGATAGCCTGAACGAGCAGAGTTTTGTAAGAACCACCTTATACAGGCGATGGCATCATCAGCCTGAAGTGCAGGTATGTCCTACCCCCACAAATAAGTAACAAAGATTATTACCAGGATCCATCGATGGATTAAGTATGACGAGAATAATATACCTCTTTATCCTGGATACCATGGCAGACTGGGAACCAGGATATGTATTGGCCGAACTTGGTTCTGGCCGATTCTTTCAATTTCCGGAAAAAAGGTATCAGCTTCTTCTTTGTGGGCGGACAAGGGAGCCGATCACCACCATGGGAGGGGTGCACCTGGTACCGGATCTCAGCATCGAAGAGATTCAACCAGGGGCTGATCATGTGCTGATCTTACCTGGTGCAGATACCTGGCTTGATCCCATACAGGCTCCTGTCCTGGAAATGGTGAGGAAACTGCTTGAGACTGACATGGTAATTGCTGCCATATGCGGGGCTACAATGGGACTTGCCCAGACCGGGCTTCTCAACAACCGGAAGCACACGAGCAATGATCTCCAGGCACTCAAGATGTTCTGCCCTGAGTATTCTGGCGACACATTCTATACCAATGAACCCGCCATCACGGACGGCAATCTCATCACCGCAACCGGATTGGCACCAATAGATTTTGCGAAGCAGATATTCATCAGACTAAATGTGATGAAGGAGTCAACCCTTAATGCCTGGTATCTGCTTCATACCACAAGAGAACCAGAATATTATCACACACTCATAGAGTCTCTCACATAAGATCAGACACCCATGGTTTCAGGGCCAGAGAGGGTTTTTTTTCGAAAACACGGGATACCTTCACCCTGGATGGGAGACTGCCCTTCCCATCTGGACGAAGATAATCATCCCGATGATACTGATTACCCCTGAAAGATAGAAGACAGTAGAGATTCCAGAGATGTCCATTATGGTTCCTGATATCAGGGGGGAGATGATGAGACCGACAGCAAGGGTAGTATTAACCATTCCCGAAGCACTCCCCTGACCTACATCCCGACCGGCAACAGTCACTAATGCAAACATGGCAGGAAGGGAGAGTCCACGTCCGATACCTATCAGGAGAGCACAGATAAGATAGGGAATTAATCCATGGAATTCAGGGATGATAAGGAGAGATCCCCCTATCAGGCCGACTCCAAGTGCAATTAGATAGTACCGTCCGAAGTGATCAGCATACCTGCTAAAAAAGTAATGAAACACCGTAGTTGAGAGGACCGAAACCAGAATCACCATCCCGACCTCTGATGCAGAGAGATTTCCTGCATGAATCGCTATTACCGGAACAAATACCATAAATGTCCCATTTGCAAAGGCATACAGCATCTGATAGAGAATCGGCCCCCTGAGCTGTTTATGCAGGATAATGGTCCGGATAGGTGCTTTGATACTCTGCTTTGGGGCAATATCAGGAAGAAATATGAGACATATGAGAAAGGCCATCAGCGATAAGACAGTCATCGAGAGAAATACTGCATTCATATTGAAGAGATCAGAAATTACTCCTCCGATGAGAGGGCCAAGACTCATTCCAAGCGATATGGAACTTGCAAATGAACCGACAAACTTTCCCTCCTCACCGATTGGAGCAATATCGCCGATATAGGCAATCGCAATAGGGAGTACCATCGCCGATGCTATCCCATGGAGAAACCTGATAGCAGTGATCTCAAGAACTGATCCAGCAATCATGTACACCGATGAGATGAGAGAGTACGCACACAGACCAATAAGGATAAGTCGCCTTCTCCCGTGCCGGTCAGAGAGTGACCCAAAGACCGGTAGGAATATTGCTCGTGAAAATGCAAATGCAGAAAATATTGCCCCAATCCATATACCAGTAGCTCCCAGGTTACTCACGTAACGGGGAAGAAGTGGGATAACAATCCCGACCCCGACCATCGTGGTGAGGACTGCTGAGTAGAGCGAGAAGAAGATCCGATTCTGAGTTCCATGATCTATACTGCGCAGCGGTACCTCATCCATCCCGGGCTCTTATGATTCCTCAACGTCCTTATATATATCGATTATTTTTATGCTGGATCAACTGGAGGTCCACGCATTATGATCGCTATTGCCACGCGGCTGTCTTACAATGTGACAGGCTCACCGTGATCTCATATCCACTTTCAGCTGGAATCATTACTACAAAGGGAACTCCGGACTGATGATTTCTGATCTCAATACACGCATAATCTATAGGCGGTCTCCCAATCGAGCAGAATCCTTTTACCACTGCCTCCTTTACACATAATCGTGCAGTTAGATGCGGGGCCGGGTTCTCTCACCGATCAAAAAGAAGCGGAATAAGGTCAGAGAAAGAATTTACAACTCCATCGGGAATAGCATCTCCAGCAAACTCAGGCGGCATGCGATCGCCATATCGGGCATAAACTGCGAACATACCAATTTTCTGTGCTGGTGCGATATCATTGGTAAGATTATCTCCGATTACACAGATATCGACGGGCAGGAGAGAGAGTTGTTCTGCACCTAGTATATACATTGCCGGATCAGGTTTTCTAACTCCAGAACTATCAGGTGAGATCAGGACAGATATCAGATCAAGAACCCCGATCAAATCCATGCGATGATGGGCATGCAGGGATGATGCATTGGTAACAGCCCCAATTCTGATACCGGCCTCAGAAATGAATCGTAACGATTCAAGAACCCCGGGATACGGAACCACGGCTTTTTTTTTGGCATCATCAAAGATAGTGCAGGCATGGCCATAGAGATCATCATCCATTAGATTCAGTTCAATCAAATAATCTCGGATAGCAAGGTGACTTTCAACTCCATGAGGAGAGAAGAGAAACGTCCGAATCAGATCTCCAGGCCGACCAGTACCGATACAACGAATTACCGCCGAACAGGCGGTCTCCATTGCCGCAGCAAAATCATAGAGAGTGTTGTCAAGATCGGTAAGCAGACCATGGAATCGAAGGCCTCTGATATCGGAAATATTTTCCCTCATATCAACACCACGAACTGTATAAAACCAAAACATTGCAGAGAGAAATCATGTTGTAGCGTTCCATTTTTTTATAAGAACTCATATAGGAAAAGATAAGCAGGGAGCTGATAAAAGGGTGATACAAGTTTCTAAAATGGAACCTACCTTATTCATTCATTCTAATGACATTTACTTCGGAGGTTACTCATCCCTGGTCACCGTATCATGAGATAAAATCAAATGAAATGTGGAGAAACGTATTTTGCTATTATCACTAAATTTTATACATGAACCATCTGGTATCTGTTTCCGGAGCAATCCTTCTTGTCCTGCTCCTCTGCTCATGTGCTGTTTTAGCAGAAGACGGGGCATCAAGGATGACTATCAAACTCAAGGCATACAACGCATCTCTTCCTGATCAGACCTCAATCTTTCAGGAACGAGCAGATGATGCTGTTCTTAAATATACCTCATCCATGCCAGATGGAAATAACCTCATGGAACTGCGTGCGACCACCTATGATATCGCAAAGAAGAACGTAAATCCAGAATTCCATCCGGTTGCTGAGGATATCCTGAAATATCTCTTTTACACCGTCAAAGGTGCTGAAGGTATGGAGGCATACAACATCCAGAAAGGCCCTGGAACAACCTATCTGGATGAGAGAACAGAAATTTATGACCAGGCCCATCGTGATTTTGTTGCTGCAAATGAGACATGGAAGCTTATCCAGTCCAGATACCCAAGTCTGACCAAATATGATTTTTAATCCAGCCCCTTCTTTTTTTTCGGATTAAATTCTGCACAATCACCTGATTGCTCCTACAAACCATATCAACCACCTTATTACCTACGCTCCACAATCCATATGTATGGACAGCGAGATGGAAGCACTTGCTGATATCGCATATGGACTCTTTGAATCATTTCTGAATAAGGAGTTAAACGGACGAAAAACCCCACTTTTCCAGCTGGTTGAGGGAAGAGAGGATTTCCAGGGCCTTTTTATCACATTATTCAGACAATTTCGGGAGATTCAACCCGAGGTTACCAAACACCTGGAAACGCGATTCCCATCACCAGATGATATGTACCGTCTCATTCTCCATGGAGAAGGGATAGTTCCATCAGAGACCGTTCTCACTCAATGGGTTGTTCAGGATGCTCCAGAAACAGGTATTAATGCAATAGATAGTATACAGGCTGGTAAATGGCTTATTTTTGTTCAACCTGATCTGGTTGACAATATCTGGTTCAGGATCAGAGATATGACATGGAGGGGAGAACTTGGAATATCATCAAAAGCCTCGACTGCAAAGCCAAACCCCGATTCACGTGATGAACGGAGAGTCATCTATGTATATACAGCAGATTGGGAGGATGAACCTGATGTGATGCGAATACGTGAACAGCTCAGAGCCTGCGGGGTTGAGGAGCGAATAGGATATAAACGGAATATTGAGACACAAAAGGGCGAATATGCAGCAAAAGGAAAAAAGGTTACGTTTTATAGTGCCTGAATGATCAGGCCTTCCGCTCTTTGTTCTTTGGTCTAAGATTTTTGTATCCACACTTTCTGCATGCTGTTGCCCGAACCGGATTCCTGGCATTACAATGCATACAGACTTTAACATTCAGAAGACGTGCTTCTGCCTCTGGAAAACGTCCCATAATATACTACTCCAAGCGAACTATCTGTCCTATATAGAGGGTGCTCCATTCAGATAAGTATTATGGGCACCGGATCCCCTCATCCAAACTTTTTTTCGCCCAGCCAAGCTCTGAGGTCATGAAGACCACGGGCACGGTGAGAAACCAGATTCTTCTCATCAGGAGCCATTTGAGCGAGAGTTCTGCCATCAATGGCAAATATTGGATCATATCCAAATCCACCATCACCCTGAGGCTCCACAATCGTTCCATCGATTCGCCCAGTGAAGATCATAGAACATTCGCCATCATGGTAGGCTATGCCTGTCTCAAACCATGCTGAACGATCTGTACATCCAGAAAGAAGTTTCAGAATCCCTGTGTTTCCAATAGTTTTATGCACATATGCCGCACAGGAACCAGGAAATCCATTCAAGGCGGTAATGAAGAGACCCGTGTCATCGCAGATAACAGGTCTCTTCAAGTGCTGCCATGCATATGCGGCCTTCCCCAGGGCCACGACTGCAACCGAATCATCGCGGATCTCTGGACATTCAAGCCAGATATGTTCCACTTCTGCCAGCCCTGAAAGAATTCCGGCAGCTTCTCGTGCTTTATGCTCATTGCTGGTGACGAAGGTGATCTTCACAAATACCGACCCCGCAGATCAATCTCGTGTTCTCGCTGGACTACCTCATCTGCACCGGTGAAAGAAGACCGGTAGCCGGCCAGAAATGCTCCCTTAAGTTCTGCTTCATCTGATGCAGTACTCTCAAGAACCTGGAATAGCACATGGAGATCGACCCCCCGTGCTTCTATCTCATCAGAAGAGAATGCAAGTCCAAAGTCGATAAGATAGCACTGATCCCCCTTTAGGTACATATTACAGGTTGTCAGGTCTCCATGGATATGACCTGCCGTGTGAAGGAGACCAACAACCCTTCCACATTCCCGAATGGACTCTGAAGTCAGATGATCACGAATCCTATTCCCGTCGATTCTTTCCATGACGATGGTATCATCAGAAACATCAGAGATTATCGGTGTTGGAACACCGGAACGCCTTGCTAAGGATATAAGCCTGGCTTCAGCCCGTGTTCGCTCAGCAATCAGACGGCGATCAAGTTCAGGATGGCGATATCCCTTTTTAATACGCCTTTTAATCACGTGATCAGAACACATTGTCACAGCGGCTTCTGCACCTCGGATAACCTGATCATTTCCTGCTATTGAATCCGTGATTCCCAGGGTTAGTGAATCCCTGCGCCAGGTAACCGGGACCTGATCTGCTCTGAATGAGGGATTTACCCGGGATGATTCGACGGGTATAACATCACCTTCCGCAAGCATGAGCCGACCGGTATACGCAATCATCGCCCCATTGTCACCCAGGTACTTCATCTGCGGAACAGCAAAGGCTGCACCCCGTTCCTCACACATCTGCCTAAGCATCCCCTGGAGTCGCTGATTTGCCCCAACTCCACCGACCAGAATCATCTCCTCTTTTCCAGTCTGTGCCAGAGCGCGTTCAGTCACCTCGACACACATCGCAAAGGCAGTCTCCTGCAGGCTAAAACAGACATCAGGCAGAGGGGCACCGGATTCACGGGCAGCACTAACCAGACCTGAAAACGCAAGGTCCATCCCTTTTACGGTATAAGGAAGAGGGAGATACGTACCACCTTTTGCAAGTGATTCAACCTGCGGTCCACCCGGATGAACAAGACCCTTACTCCGGGCAAATTTATCTATCGCATTGCCAATACCAATATCAAGTGTTTCACCAAATATCCGGTACCGATGATTCAAATAACCCAGAACCTGCGTATTCGCACCACTCGCATAGAGGACGATCGGGTCTCTAAATCCTGACGCAAAACGCCCGATCTCGATGTGAGCCACGCAATGATTAACCCCGATCAGGGGAACATCCAGGGAGAGAGCCAGTGCTCGTGCAGCTGTTCCAATGACACGCAGACACGGACCCAGGCCGGGTCCCTGAGAAAATGCCACAGCTACCGGACGGGGAGACTCATCGAGAACAGATGCTATAAGATCCCCAATTTCGGTAGCATGGTGTTGAGCTGCTTCACGAGGATGAATACCACCCTGAACGGGTGTATAGGGACACGATCTGAGTGAAATCAGATCATCATCAAAAACAGCGGCGCTGAGGTTCCAGGCAGTTCCCTCGATCCCCAGTACCGGCCCTGACGAAATCATCAGGATTATTTATTCTTAAATTCAGTATACCCACACTTGCCGCAGGTAGTACGATCCTTATGCTCACCCATGAAAACACCAGGGCCACACCGCGGGCAGTATCGGCGTTGAGCAGTGGCATTCTTTCCGGAGACCGTGAAGTATGCTGAGCGTTTTGTAGTCTTTTTAACTTTTTTTGCTTTTGCCATAATACTTCAGCCTCCTTACAATGCCTCCGCAGCGTCCTTAGACGGTGCATCCTGAGCATCTACTTCGTCAGAAACTCCGCCACGAGTCAGAAGATAGGCCCGCTCCACTTTAAGCAGAGCTTCACGGTTCTCATATACCCGCGCAGACCCTTTCAGGGTGCTCATTCCAAACCGACATTTCATCGAGTCAAGAACCACCTGATCTTTCGGCACATTTACCATCGCGGCGAGCTTGGCATGGACCAGCTTGCGGGTCGGTGTTGCACCGTTGTATGCAATGGTGAACTCAAGCTCACGACGAGTCAGGAGTTCATTCTTTTTATCGGAAGATATCATAATCTCCATAGAGATCCCCATTAACTACGCAGGCAGATTATATAATAACCGCGCGGAGATCAGGTTTCATCAGGAGTAAAACAGTCAAGTAACTCCTGTGCCTTCTGACGCACTGATGCAGTTACCTCAAGGAGCACTACTCCCTCACCGGGTTGCCCATACAAAATAAGAGCAGAATCAGGTGCATTTAGCGCGAGCGGGACCACTGCGAGATCTTCTTCACCTTCAACCTGGATCACGATGCGCAACATTGTAACTGCATCCACAGTCGCCTGTATCATCTCCCGGGTTAAACATCCGGGAGGGTTTTTTGCATAAATGATTGTATAGTCAGGGATTTCAATTCCATCATGCGGTTGCCTCATCGTCTGCCCGTCGATTATGGCTATTGCCGGCGGCATCCCCGCGCGAATAAGAGAATCAGTTACTACATCGCCAACACTGAAGAAAAGTCTCCCATTGATCAGGGGGAGAACCGGATCAAGAGAGGGATATAGAACCCCAAACGGACGCTGAAAAAAGTGGCGCCTATCTTCAGGGAGTGAAAGCATTACCGGACCTTGAGAGCATATCTCCCGGGAAGGGTGATATTCATCCTTTTTGCAACTTCGCTGTGCTCAGGATCAATGATCACCATATATCCGGCCCAGTCTGCAGTGAGATTATTAGTCCCGCAGATTGAGCAGGAAGCACCCTCTACTACCCGGTGACACTCACGGCAGACCATCTGCTGTTTCTTTTTCGCTACAGCCATCAGACATTACCCTTTTCTTTCTCTTTCTGTTCAGTCTTCATATCCTCATCAAGCCAGACCAGATTTCCAAGTCCTGCCTGTCTCATTGTAAGACCGATCTTACTCTCCCGCGGTTCGCGCTCATTCAGGGAGAGGGTAACAACACGCGCACGAACGACATCGCCAACTCCGATATGCCGGTGTGAATCCTGACAGATAAGTTGAGAGTTCTTCTCATCATAACTGATATACTCATCAGAGATCTGACTCACGTGAAGCATCGCATCTATGGGTCCAAGACTGATAAATGCCCCGAAACTGGTTGTCTCAACCACAACCCCTTCAATAATTTCCTGAAGGGAAAGCCGGATCACCAGACCTTCAAAATCAACATCATAATACACCGCACCATCGCCAGGAATCATCTCACCTTCCCCAATCCTGACAACCCGGGTTACTGCAATAAATATTCCTATCTCTTTGTCAATACTTCCTTCAAGCTGCACCTGCAGCACATCCAGAATAACGGTCTCGAGGTCTTCTCCAAGCCGGTTCGGAGGAACCCTGACCTTATCTACCATCTTCAGCCTGTAATACATATCCTACCTCCTGATGATCTCAAGCCTCTGCTTTCCTCTCATGGATATCACATCCAGTCCCTCATCAAGCAGCCTTTCTCTGAGAGCGCGGTCATTGGTGACCACCCTGCATCGTTCTCTGCAGGCATAGGCAAATATCCGGTCATCAACCGACATTCCTTCACCCCCGGTCTCTACTACATCACACATCTCAGCAAGCCGGAGACCAAATCTGGCTGCGGCAGCATCGTTTCCCCGTCCCATAGAGAGACCCTGGAGTTCTCTGATGACGACATCAGGAACTCCGGGGCGGGTTACCCCGAACATACCCCTGATTTCTCCAAGCAGATCAATCCTGAACTGCAGCGTCATAAGAAACGCATTCGTATCGATGAGAACAGTCACTCGATCAGGGTACCCATTCCGATCAGCCGCCACCTTCCTCCGACCTGCCTGCTGATCGCTATCGGTGCCCCTATCTCTGCACAGACCGGTCGTTTGAGAACAACCTCAACTGCATCCTTCTTTGACCCGGCTACAATACCCACCGTGACAGCGGTCCCAACAGAGAGCATCAGGGGTTCACGTGCTTTAAGTGGTTCAATATCCAGTTCACTGTTAGATCCTACGATACGTTGCATGAGTCTGACCGAGAACCACATCTTGTCCCATACCGGAGGAAGTTTCCCGACATGACCTAGAACCTGACCCGAGAGCATATCACTCTTGCTAATAGCAGGATCGAGTTTGGTTCCGATTGCAAGCAGTCCACCCGGGGTGGCAATGTGGACTTTCTTCTGCCCCTTGTGTATCTCGGTTACTTTGGTAAAAATTGGCTCCCATTTCACCTTATTTTCAACCGTCATCTGGATTCCGGGCCGGATCTCCACCTCATCACCATCATTGATTATCCCCCGAATCAGGGAACCACCAACAACACCCCCTTTGACATCTTTCCAGCTGCATCCGGGTTTATTGACATCAAAAGAACGGGCAATCAGCATCATGGGATCTGCTTCAGGTTCTCGTGATGACTCAGGAATTGTTTCATCAAGAGCCTGAACAAGTGCCCACATATTGATATCTTTCTGGGCAGAAATTGGTACAATCGGTGCACCTTCAGCGATGGTACCCTTAATAAACGCCCTTATCTCCTCATAATTCCGGATTGCATCCTTCTGAGTGACAACATCTATCTTATTCTGGACGATCACAATCCGTTTGATCCCAACCAGTTCCAGTGCCATCAGATGTTCCTTGGTCTGGGGCTGCGGACAGTGATCAGCTGCAGATATTACCAGCATAGCCCCGTCCATCAGGGCTGATCCTGAGAGCATGGTAGCCATCAGGGTTTCGTGACCGGGTGCATCAACAAAGGATACTCCCCTGAACGGCTCTGTCTCACCCCCACACCGGGGGCATTCTGCCTTCGTGGTAAACCCTTCAGGGCCGTGGCATTTCTTACACGTATAAAATATTGCGTCTGCATAACCGAGTCGGATGGAGATACCCCGTTTCATCTCCTCACTATGCCGATCGGTCCAGACTCCGGTGAGCGAATTGACCAGTGTTGTCTTGCCATGATCAACATGACCAACAACACCAATGTTTGTGCTCGGTATTACATCTTCTGGCACCAGTAATCAAACCTCCTTACCTTTTAGAACATATTGATACTTATACATGAGCATAAAAAATAACATGATACAAACAACCTTGGGTATCTTTTCTTTAAATATGAAAGAACCTGATGATTACCCTGCTCCACTGCAGGCTCCATCAAGATTTCCAAAAGTATCCTTATAGTCAGAACCACGAATCTGATCCCGATCCTTGGTGACCTCTTTGAGTGTTAATTCCGGATCAGTTACCCGATCCATGTGAATCTCTTTATCAGCCGGTACCAGCTGATCCAACCGGTAGAGCATTCCGGTTGTATCAAGTTCAGCAAAGAAGAACCCATGGTTCTTCTCAATTCTGATAATTACTCCGGTGGTTCCGGTCCGCGGATAACGGACTGATGACCCTACATCAGGTTCCACTTCCATCAGTTACACTTACCCCCCAAATTCTTAACCCTTCCTATTATGAAACAAACGAACCCTGTTGAATCTGATCTTCAGTTATTGCCACCTCTTTCCCAGTCCCGCTGATCGTATACGGGCCTAGCGTGGTTATATCTCCAATCACAGTATTTGTTGGATACGGGACGGTGAAGGTTCCATTACTACTCTCCTGCCGGTAGACAAAGGTTCTACCAACATTGGTCCTTACCGGGATCTCAATGACCCCCTCACCAGGTATTACCGCACCAGGCACATACTCAAAGATCTTCACATATCTGATATCGGGAAGGATCTCAGGGGATGCACGGGTTGGTGATTCATGAATCAACCGATAGTGCTGGAGAGCAGGAACCTTAGAAACCGGGCTGGTGTAGACATAGTTTACCAGGGCTACTTCGTGCTCAGGATTCTCTTCAGGCTTAAAGGCCTCAAGCAGAGCGGAACCCTCGGTATAATTAACTTCGGCCCCATTCACAATCAAGGGATCGTTGGTTCGGGCAAACTCTGGTTTCATGTACTGGATGAAGTGGACCTTACCGGGTTCACTCAGAGAACCGTCAAAGTTGTGAAGTCGTGAGACCATTGTCCTATAGTACGGTTCCATAAAGAATGGGAAATTACTCCCGGTCTTGGGATTATCAGGATTTGGCAGGATAAAAGTCCGCTGATAAGGGGTTGCCCCCAGATCAGGGTTATCCCAGGTTGCCATAGCCCAGAACTTACCGGTGTCCATCTCGTAATCAGTGATGATGTACCGAGTCTTCAGTTTATCCAGAATTCCTGAAGCAAGTGACTCATTTGTTGCGATAAAGAATCTTGCAGCCCCATAATCACCGGTGACACCATACTGGAATGGATTGGCATTCGGCATACGTTTGGCAAGATAGGTGATGATATGACCATAATCCCACCATGACATGACACCATAGGACTGTGACGGGGGGATCCAGTCATCTGCCTGATATATCTTCAGATAATCAACACCAGGATCAGGCGTATTTTCTCCAAGCCACCCGGTAGCCTCCCGCCAGTCGGGATTGAGATTGAACGACCCGATAGAGAGGTCCCGTCCCAGAGAGCCATAAGTGAACATGGATCCAAGGATCAGAAGACCAACCAGAAAAACCACAGAACTACCAAGGAGGAAGATACCCGGACCTTTTGTCGAGTGTTTATGCTGCTTTTGCCCGTGAATATCCTTCTGTTTACCTCCTTTAATCTGATCAGGTGGTTGCACCACTGGGGCTGCTTCCCTGCTCTTCTTCACCTTCAGAACAAGATCCAATGCAAATGATATCGCAATACCACCAAGAATTGAGACAGGGATGGCAAGGTAATACTCGTACCTGATATGTTGCATGGTTGCATACAGGATTACAACCGACCAGATTGCCACAAAGACATGGGATGGGCAAAGTTCTTTTTTAAGCCGGTGTAGGAGAACAAGCAAACCTGCAAAGAAGAGAAACAGACCCCACTGGAATGTATTCCAGGCATCGCTAAAGGTCCAGGGTCTTGCCTCCTGAATCGTTTTCCAGTGTATCTCCTGCCCAAAGAAGGCATTTGCATTGGCCATCAGATAATCAAACAATCCGGGAAGGAGAAAAGCCAGGAGAACCAGACCAAGTACTGAGAATCCGATGAGACTCAGGACATAATGAGAGAAGGGCCGATCCCGTAGAGCATATGAGAATCCAAAAAGGACTAAGGTTCCAAGGATGAGCAGAGCATACACAACCGGGTGACCGGTTGTATAATAATTAAGCCCCCCTTCAGTATGGAAGCCAACCACAAAGCAGCCTAGAATAGCAACAAGGAAGAGAGATGTATTGACAATCACAGCAGACGCGCCAAGATGACCAATATATCGCTGAATCAGGAACCATATCGGTGTGAAGAACCCAACCAGCAGAGCAAAGAGCATCATGGTAGGCATCTCTGCAAATCCAAGGAAGTAAATAAATCCGGAAAGAAGCCCAAGAAGGGCAGGCATTTTCCAGGTCTCTCTTCGGTTAATATCAACCGGATTCTTCCTGCAATACACCAGTGCATAGATGTAACAGAGGCAGAAGAGGGTACCGAAGAGGACTTCACCAATATGATGGTCAAGATATCCATAATAGGATCTGAAGAATATCTGACCAGGTGCTATTGCAATAAAAAACGCTGCAAGAAGACCTGCTTTCCAGTCAGCAATCTTCCAGACCAGGAGATAGGTTATCGGAACCAGGAGGGCACCCATCACACACGGGATAAAAAGTGATACAGATACAATCTCAGGTCTGGTCGTTGCACCGGCGAGTATGCAGACAGTCGTGCAGATGAGGGTGAAGAGGGGACCCCAATGCATCGGCTGGCCCAGTGGATAGTAGGTCATTGGATCAAACCATGCATACTGGGGGAAGTTTGCCATCATCTGCTCTATCTGTCTCAAATGATAGGTTGGGTCATCCATCCCGACATTTGCCATGACATCGGGATTTCCCGAGAAAGCAGGAATCGTCCTGATGATAAACGAGAAAACAGTTATAATGAGTATGGCCGCTCCAATCAAAAGTGAACGGGGTTGTCTCAGAAATTGCAGATTCATAGTTGTCGTCCTTTATCTGTCATTCTTTTCATGTGCCAGTTATGAGAGCATACACCGGTTATTACAGTCCATAAAGAAGTTCATCTGATCCCTGACGATATCCCTGACATGATGGGTAACCGTATAGCCGAGACTCTGTATCTTGGTGATATCAGCAAACAGGATAGGCACTTCAGAAGGTCTGAACCGATCTGGATCAAAGGCAATCTGTATATCAGAACCTTCAGTCTTCACTGTTATCCCACCATCACCGATATCAAAAGAGATCTCATCTTCAAGAATCATACGATCAATCTTTGATTTTTCAAAGGAAACTCCAAAGAGTGGAGTGGTATCTGCCTCAAGAGGGTCTTTTACACATTTACCACTTTTCGTGGTGGAGATCTCCCGTATTTCATGACCGCATGCCTCAATACTATACAGGATATAACTCAGGACTGACGTAGTCCGGTTTGAACCCTGATTATACACATCTCCATACTGCCCTTTCTCTGCAATAAGTTCGTATCCATTGACAATATCAGTAATATGCGACCAGTCGCGGAAGGCATTCACATTCCCGATAGCGATCTTATCAATCTCTCCACAGTTCAATCGAGTAACCTGGTTGGTCACTACTGAGGTGACAAACTGTACACCTCTCCCTGCCCCTTCATGATTAAATGCACGTGATACGATCCCTTTCAGACCATAGGTATAGTAATAATTTCTGAAGAGAAACTCCCCATATACTTTACTGGTGGCATAAGGTGACATCGGTCTGAGAGGATTCATCTCATTGATGGGAACTTCTGGAATGTGCTCGGGTTCAGGATATATCGCCCCATACTTCTGTTTCAGATCCTCATACTGAGCCTCTGAACTGATCACGAGCCCGTACTCCTCACTTGTCCCTGCAAAAACGGTGATCGGATCGCATTCTTTGAGCCTGATCGCCTCGAGGAGATTATTAGTTCCAATACTGTTGATCTGGGCAGTCTCTATTGGATGAGAGAACGAACGCGGCACAAATGACTGGGCCGCGAGGTGAAAGACATAATCCGGCTCTGCCGTATCAATTGCCTGAGCGAGACCGGAAATATCTTCTAAATTGGCCTCAACAAAGGTGATCGCCTTCTCAATCTTTTTTTGGGAGATATTTTTAGGTATGCTGCCATCAGCCCGTCGCCGTACCAAACCATACACATGAGCCCCTTTATCAACGAGATCCCGGGCCAGGTATGAACCTGCAAACCCGCTAATCCCGGTGATGAGGACATTGGTATCTTTCCACTCCATAAACCGGTCAGTTACTCCTGTCTCCTGATACTACATTGAGAAGAGAATTTCGATCGTATGCTCCTGTCAGCGTATGCACATACATGGAGAGTTGTTGTTTAAATAACTTGTAATCAAAGGCTCGTGCCTGGGTCAGGCATGCTTGAGCGTATTGCGAAGGATCCTGCTCTATCATTTCTATTCCGGCACAGATGGCATCAGGATCAGGGGAGATAAGAATACCCGTATGTCCATCAACCACCGTCTCCAGGTACCCCCCCTCTTTTACCGCGACTACCGGCTTGCCACAAGCCATGGCCTCCAGCGGAGTCAGACCGTAGTCTTCGTCAATTGCAGTCGTGACAAAACCCCTGCAGGATCCATAGAGCTTACTGAGTTCAGCATCCCCAACTACCCCGATAAACTCAACATTGGGAGGGGCATCTTCTACCAAGTTCTTATATGCAGGATAAATTTTCCCTGCAATCTTAAGTCGCCGTTCAGGCATCTTCCTGAACGCTTCAACCTGGAGATCAATGCGTTTCCATTTATCCACCCGGGAGACTGAAAGCCAGAAATTGTCATCGCCAAGGTTTTCGTACTGATCGCAATGAATCGGTGGATACAGCACGGTGGCCTTCCGCCCGTATATCTTCCAGATCCGGTTTCTGACATTATGCGAGATCGCTGCAATATGAGAGACTCTGGTTCTAACAAATCGTCGATCAAGATGTCTGAATATTCCCAATATACCCATGAAAGCCAGACGCTGCATCAACGGGAGGGCGGCAAGAGTCTGATAGTACATATCATAGAACGCCCGCCGGGGGGTGAGCATAAAGTAACAATGGGGAACATCTTGAACGAGAAACCTCAAAGCCATGTCATCAGTTACGATATAAAAATCGTAATCAAGCTTAAGAGATCTGAATAAACGCATCCCTGCAACCTGACGCCAGGGTTCAGGGGGGAGGGTCACATGCAGAGGGTGAAATTTGACATCAGCAGCACGTTCATATGACTCACAGAGTCGCGGATCATATGACAGGCAAACTATGGTTGCGTCTAATGCAGTGGCCATATCAATGAAGAACCGTTCTGCACCACCAGGAACAATAAAATCTAGACAGGAGAGGATCGCGATTCTCATCAGCGGGTCTCCTCAATCATACTCACTATCTCCTTCTGATAGGTTCTGGCAACAGTATCCCACCGGAGATATTCTGGAACTGGATATCTTGTCAATCCGGAGAGAAATACTTCATTCATTGCAGCACAAAGTTCAACCTCGTTTGATGCAGAGACAAAAGAGGTTCCCTCATACCCACCAAGACTTTCAGCCAGACCGCCAACCTTCGATGCAATGATCGGGAGACCATACGAGACTCCGATATGAGCAACCCCGCTCTGGGAGGCACGGGTATAGGGCAATACCAGAGCGTCTGCTGCAGAGAAGAACTGCGGAACTTCATCGTCAGATACATACCGATTCTCAAGTCTTATCCGATCTGCAACCGGGGATGTCTCAATAGCCAGAACTGACTCATGATCCTCCCATGCTTCACCGACAATGAGCAGTTGTGAATTCTGCCGTATCTCTTCGGGGAGCATCTCAAAAGCATGAATGAGATTGATGACGCCTTTATATGGCCGGATAAGACCAAAGAACAGGAAGGTAAAACACCTTTCCAAGCCAAGGGACTCATGAGCAGACCTCTTGTCCAGAACCGGATAATGATCATAGAGCCCATGTGGGATGACTGCGATATCTGCTTCAGGTATATGGTACTGTTCAGCAATGAGGCATCGATCATGTTCTGAATGAACAACATAGCGATCAGCCATGCTTCTGATCATCCGCCCGGTTGTCCGTGCATAGAGCCTGATCGGTCCGACTGCATGTTCAAAAGGATCGACAACCTCATGGAACTCTATCAGTACGGGTTTGCATGAATGGTTGAGTACCAACAGGGCAAGGTACATATGGGCTACACTGGATGTCCACCATTCAAGAATTATTGCATCTGCAGAGGAAAACTCCCGTGCACCACGGAACCAGGTGACCGGATTGTACCAGTCCAGCAGTTCCCTGACCCTGACATTAGGGGTATACTTCAGACTGGTCAGGGAATCATCCCCAACACGACGCCATCCCGGGAAGAGCCGACGGGGAAGCATGTGCCTGAACAGAAGGGCAACGACGTCTCCCTCTCCGGAGAGGGCATTCGCAAGACGTAAGGTATAATATGATATCCCGGACAGAAACCGGTGTGAAGGGCCAACAACCACTACTCGTGGCTGCCACCCGATATCCTGATACTTCACTTGTTTCACTCGACCGTTACACTTTTCGCAAGATTTCTGGGTTTATCTATTTCCCGGCCTAACCTGGCAGCAGTATGATATGCCAGAAGCTGGAGAATTACAGTTGCGGTGAGAATCTGAACATACAGATGACCATGCTCAAGCGGAATCAGGACATCAGCCAGATCTGCAAGTTCAGTATCATCTGCATGGCCAATTGCGATCACCGGAGTTCCTCTGGCCTTCATCTCCTTCAGATTTCCCAGCATTACTGCATATGCCGGATCAGGAAGGCACACTGTAACAACTGGAGTCTGGGGATTAAGCAGGGAGAACGGTCCATGTTTTATCTCACCTGCAGCATAGGACTCTGCATGAATGTATGAAATCTCCTTCATCTTCAGGGCACCCTCCATCACAACCGGATAAAACGGCCCCCTCCCGACATAAAAGATGTGGGATGCAGGAGAGCAGAGATTCACTGCTTCTTCAAGATCAACCAGAAGGGCCTTTTCGATAGCAAATCCGGCGTGGGCAAGCACCTCATCACAAGTCCGACCGGAAAGCAGATTTATCATCTGCATCATGACACCGAGCTGAGCGAGAAATGACTTGGTTGCCGCGACACTAATTTCAGGGCCTGCATGCATCAGGATGGTTGCATCAGCATACCGGGTGATGGAACTGTTCAGAACATTCGTTATTGCAATTGTAGGGACACTATGGCAATTCCCTTTTTTTATCCCGGCCAGGGTATCAGCAGTCTCTCCTGACTGAGATATTCCAATGATTACATCGCTAAATGGAACTGGGCTATATTTGAACTCTGAACCCAGTTCAAGACGTACCGGAAGGCCACACGCAGACTCTATCAGATACCTGAATATTAGCCCTGCATTGTATGAACTGCCACAGGCAACCACAGTCAGCGACTTAGCCTCTTTAAGAAATTCGGGGAGGGAATCCTCAGTGAGGGAATGAATCGCCCGATGCAACACTTCAGGCTGCTCATAGATCTCCTTGAGCATAAAGTGGGGAAAACCACCTTTTTGTACCGTATCAGGAGTCCAGTGTATCTGATGGATATGGCGGGTAACCGGCTCCTGATCCTTAAAGATATTGTACCCATCTCTGGATAATTCAGCAACATCTCCATCCTCAAGATATACTACCCTGTTTGTATACTCGAGCAGGGGTGTGACATCTGATGCAGCAAACAATTCACTATCACCGATACCCAGGACTAGTGGGCTTTCATGACGAACTGCCACCATTCTGGTACCGTCTTCAGATATCGCCAGGACTGCATATGATCCTTTTAACAGTCCAGTTATCCGGAACATGGCACCGAGCAGATCCCCGGAATACTCCTCTTCAAGAAGATGAACGATAACTTCTGTATCAGTGTCTGATCTGAATGAATGTCCACCTTTAATAAGATCTGACTTCAGGGAGGAGTAGTTCTCGATAATACCATTATGCACGATAGCTATTCGGCCATGACAGTCCATATGAGGGTGTGCATTGATATCAGAAGGTACCCCATGAGTCGCCCACCGGGTATGACCAATCCCACAGGTTCCGGGAAGAGATGACGAGCCTTCAAGTATTTCAGATACTTTTCCAGCCCTTTTAAAAATGGAAATATTATCCCGAACCACCGCTATTCCAAAACTATCATACCCCCGGTACTCAAGACATTTTAAGCCATCGATTAAGACCGATGCTGCCTGACGAAATCCAATATACCCGACAATACCACACACCTCACATCACCCGTGTCCGGTCAGGGATAACTTTTGAACGCAGACGAAGGCCATTTGTGGCATCTATCACCACATCATTTCCAATAATACAATTTTCATAGGTAATCATCGGAGAAGAGAATACCCCATTGCCCATGATAACACCACAGCAGGATTTTACCGCCTCTTCTCCGATCTCAAGGAAACCAGAACCTGCGGTGACAACAGTATGCTCACCCAGAGTACATCCTTCTCCCAGAACTGCTGAGGTCAGAGAAGAGTGTGATGCAATAACACAATCATCCATGATAAGGGATGAGGTAATCACGGTAAACGGCTCAAGAGTAACCCGTGAACCGATGCTGGAACCGGGTGTTATTACACAATGCGGACCGATAACACAGTCCTCACCAATGACAACCGGCCCTTGGATTATTGTGTAAGGCCCGATAACAGTTCCCCGACCTATAGAAACCTGACCTTCTATAACTGCCCCACTGCTCAAAATACCATCCTTTGATCGAGCAGTGGCTCGCAGAAGGCGTTGATTCATGGTGAGCAGATCCCAGGGATAGATGGCATCCTGCCATTCATGTGCAACTACGGCCGTAATTTTCACGTTATTATTAAGGAATGAAGTCACCGCCTCAATCATAGTCTGACTGTGGATTGATCGAAACAAATCAGAGGTGAGATGATATACCCCGCAATTAACCGTCGTTCGGGTTGCACGATCTGGTTTTTCTACGATAGAGGTGACAAATCCTTCCTCTACTGAAACAACACCAAAGTTCGTGGGGTACTTATGAGTGGTAATCAGCAGAGAGTTTTGAATTTTTATTACTTCTTTTAACGAGGCGGAATCGACATAATTATCACCCGGGAGGACCAGAACGTCACCGGTGATCAGATCTCTGGCACAGAGCAGAGCATGAGCGGTTCCGATCTGTTCTTTCTGAATGGCGACCTTTACCTCAACCGGAAGCCGGATCAGATGACGCATCACCTGTTCTTTCCGATACCCCACCACCACGATGATATCCCTGATACCACATTTCATGAGGGTATCAACCAGGTGTTCAAGGATTGGCCGGTTAGCAACCGGAAGGAGTGCTTTTGGTTTATTCTGAGTCAGGGGCCTGAGTCGTGTTCCTTCTCCGGCTGCGAGGATGACTGCCTGAAGACTCATCGTTTCACCACTGTATCATCCCTGATGATTCCATCGACGTACGCATGAGGGGCGATATGACACCGGTTCCCAACCACAGAACCGGTGTTCACCGAACAATTAATCCCAAAGAGAACCTCGTCGCCGATGATTGCACCTAGTTTTTTTCGTCTGGTATTTACTCCATCGATATGGATATGCTCTTTATCATGCCGGAGGTTTGCAATTTTTGTACCGGCCCCGAAGTTGCATCCGCTTGCGATCACACTATCGCCGATATAATTAAAATGAGGGATATTGGTCCCTTCCATCACGATTGAATTTTTGATCTCGGTGCTGTGCCCGATATGACATGAATTCCCAATCGCCGTGGATCCACGGATATAGACGTGAGGGCCTATTCTGCAGTTCTCACCGATGATGCAGGGGCCTTCAATATAGGTCCCTGTTTTTATCACCGTCCCCTTACCGATGGAGACAGACCCATGAAGGACAACCCCCTCCTCTATTTCTCCTCTGTTGGAGGATGCCATCTCCTTCATGAGGGTTTCATTCGCATCCAGCAGATCCCATGGCGCACCCATATCTGACCATGATGAAAGGGTAGTTGCGAAGAGCAGGCCATCCCTGATATAGGGAATCAGGGCATCAGTAAGTTCAAGTTCACCCCGGGGTGAAGGGGAGATTCTTGCAAGAGCAGAGAAGATATCAGGTTCAAATAGATAGATACCGGCATTGATAAGATCACTCTTTGGATTTTCTGATTTCTCTTCAAGGCCGGTTACCAGATCTCCTTCCACCGTCACAACCCCGAAATCCTGAGGATGATCTGATTGGCAGACACCCAGGGATGGAGCAGGCCGGTCCAGGATGTGTCTGATATCCTGAACAGAGAGGATCATATCACCATTTAGAAGCAGAAAACGGTCATGAAGATGGACCTGAGTAGTCATCACTGCATCCCCGGTCCCCCGTTGTCTTTTCTGGGTCACATACCGAATCTGAACACCAAAGGATGTCCCGTCACCAAAATGATGCCGTACCGCTGCTTCTTCGTATCCGACAACAAGGATAAATTCATGCACCCCGGCATCGCGGACAGAACAAAGAAGGTGCTCAAGCATCGGTCGATTCGCAACCGGTATCATCACCTTTGGCCTCGACCCGGTGAGTGGCCGCATCCGCTTTCCTTCCCCTGCTGCTAGGATAACACACTGGACCATTATTGAACACCCCCATGGCGTGCCATCCTGATGATCTCTTCTCCCTTTGCAAGCATAGTCTTTGCATCCTCAGGTGTTTTTCCTTCTGCAGTGAACCTAATCTTCGGTTCAGTCCCACTTGCCCGAATCAGGCACCATCCTGCATCATCCTCAATGCGGATACCATCTGTTGGATTTGCTGCACCGATAGCGTAGAGGATTTCGCGTGATTCAACAAGTTCAAGCGATTTGCGCAGAATTGGATATCGGGGTATCTCTTTGAGTTCAGAAACAATATCCCATTCACCAGCCATCTCACAGAAGAGTGCAGCAGCAAAGGGACCATCAGGACAGTACGAGATCTGGGGGAAGATCCAGGCTCCGGAGGGTTCTCCCCCAAATGTACCCCAATGAATCAGTTGTTCAGATACAAACACATCACCCACCGGCGTGCGTCGTACCTCGGCAACCTCTTCGACTGCCATTGAGGCATCATACGTGGTAACAACCTTCTCCGCGCCCAGATACTTTGCAAAAAGGATCAGGAGTATATCCCCGGGAATATACCGACCAAGGCTATCAAATGCCATCATCCGATCTGCATCCCCATCATGGGTGACTGCACATGTTGCACCGGCCTTTCTGATCAAAGAGGGAATATGAGGAAGATGCTCTTCAAGAGGTTCAGAAGGACGGGAGAATACACCAGATGGGTTTGCATTCAGGACTAAGACCCGTGCCCCTGCATCGCGGAGCAGAACCGGACTCATGACCGATCCTGCACCGTTTCCGCAATCAAGAATGATAGGAAGGTCCGCTTTTATCGAAATTTTATCAAGAACTGCATCCCGGTGAGGAGTGATGAGATCCACTGTTCTGACTTCACCCTGATGCAACCAATCGCCGACCGGTAGGTTGTTCAATCCATCCTCGACCTTATCCTGTTGAATAGGAGAGAATGAGGAGCCATCCGGGTTAAAGAATTTCAGTCCATTATAGGGTTCGGGATTATGTGAAGCGGTTACCATGCACGCCGCATCAGCATTTCTGGCAGAGAAGGCAACAGAAGGGGTCGGGGCAATTCCCCCTGAAAGCGCTACAGAACCAACGCTACAGATCCCGGATACAAATGCATCAGTAAGTACCGGGCCGGTTGTCCGGCAGTCCCGTCCAACCACTACCCGGCTGGCACAATCTCCGACGACAGCTCCTGCCTTCTGGGCAAGCATGAGCAGATCTGCATCATAAAGGCGACGGATACCGGATGAACCAAAGAGCATAGTACTGATCAGTTGTGCGGCTCACACATTAGAGGTTCGTCCTACCATGGGGACAATAATGGCATCCCCGGGTAAGGGTGGCGACACCACAGGTAGACGGTCCAAGAAAGAGAATCTGTTCTCCAGGATTTTCAGGTATATACCCTTCATCACTTATCATACCATCTGATGTAACCAGAATGATATCGGCTTTATCGGGTGAAGATACAAGTTGTGATCCAAACCGTTCCTGAATCGGTTTGATCTCACCACAGCAGTATATCTTTTTTCCAGATAGAATTCTACTGAGCTCATCCAGGCAGACGGCATGATGATCAGGGGTGCAAGCATGGAGGCGTCGTGATGTACAGAGAAAGCCGGTCAAAGCATTGATTATTCCTACTGCTGCTGATTTCACCGACGGTTTAGAAAGGGTTGTGCCAAACATGAACGAGGGTTTCGTGATTGTCCGGATTGGATCATCGGTGGCAATACCTGCTGAACGTCCACCAAAAGTGACCCGTAGAAGTGCTCCCCGCTCATATAAACATCTGACCACTTCACACTCCTGTTCAAGGATAACCGGATTGTCAGCGATTCCACAATCTTCAACCATCGTTTCTATCTCATTCACTGCTTTGTTGATTATATGCATATTTTTCACCTGTGTCTATAATTGCGGGTTAAACGCGCGCCATCCCTCTGCTCCTTTCCAATACCAGAAGTAAAGGTGGGTATCATGAGGAAGGGCACCAGCCATAACAGCCAATGAGAGGGACAAATCGTACTGCCCCGTATCGTTCTTCATGCAGTTCAGCCCCGATACGAGTTATACGGATCAACTCCTGGATCGTTTCAGAACCCACGGGAGCGACAAGAGATCCGCCATCAGCAAGTTGAGCGATGAGAGGAGGAGGTATCCGAGGGGTTGCAGCGGTGATCAGAATACCGGAGTACGGATTTTTTTCAGGCCAGCCAAGAGATCCATCTGCAACAATAACTCTGATATCAGCAATCTCTGCACGCTCCAGATTGGACATGGCAAGATCTGCGACTTCAGGGAGCCGCTCAAGAGTGATAACCTCTGCACCGGTCCTAGCGAGTACTGCAGCCTGATATCCTGAACCCGTTCCAATCTCAAGAATCGTCTGCCCTGGTGTAGGATCGATGAGTTCTGTCATTAGGGCGACGATATATGGCTGCGATATCGTCTGATTGTGACCAATAGGTAGGGGATGATCAGCATAGGCCTGATCCTGCAGGTTATCTGGAACAAAGAGGTGCCTTTGTACCTGCTCCATGGCACTGAGTACCCGCTCATTAGAAATCCCCCGCTCTCGGATCTGGGTTCTCACCATGACAAGTCGTTCATGGTCCCGAGCTGCTATTATCGGTTTAGAAACCGGATTTTTCTGCTGCATCAATTGCGAGATTTATCTGATCCTGGAGAACATCAGGCAGGCCATCCACTTTGACGTCCAGAAATCCTCTGATGATCGTTGCTGTAGCAGTCTCTTCATCAAGGCCCCGAGCCATCAGATACTCGATCTCATCCCGGGCAATCTTTCCGACTGCGGCCTCATGGGAGAGTTCGGTGTCAACTACATCACCTTTGATCTCAGGGATAGCATGAATTATACCATCTTTTAAGATGAGACCTTTACATTCAATATGGCCACGGGTTCCTTTCACCTTTCCCTCGATCATACCACGAGAAAGGATGGTGCCTCCGGTGGTGATCGCCCTCGTAAGCAGTTCAGCACTGGCCCCCTTAGCACTCAGAATTACTGTAGAACCAAGATCCAGAAGGGACCCCGGGGGGGCAACAACAACACTGGAGAACCGACCTACTGCATTTTCTCCCTTCAGATGGCACAGGGGAGCCATCTGAATCTTGCGAACCGGTTCCATGCAGACATAATTTGAAAGAAATATTCCATTTTCCTCAACAATTGCAGCACTTCTGGGGTATACTGCAACATTTTTACCCCAGTTGTGAATCATTGTTGAGGTGACTTTAGCCCCTTTTCCAACATAAAACTCAGTGACTCCAAGGTGGGCTCCGCTGCTTCGTTCAGTCGCCGACGTGCAACCTGATATGATATGAAGTTCAGACCCCTCTTCTGCAATCACAATGTTATGAACATGCTGAACTGGTGAATCTGACATCAGAAGACATGCCTGGAGAGGATAGATGCTTCTACTCCCTTTCCTAGCGATGATAACAAAACCACGCGGTTCAGGTTGAGAAGCAACATACCGGGTAAATTTATCCTTATCTTTTGAAACCGCTTTCCAGCAGTAATCTTTCACCCAGGGATATTGCTCAAAGGCTTTGGCAAGAGTTAAAAATTCGATCCCATTGCAGTCAGAGGTGATATGACAGACATCCTGGTCTTTTTGGAAGAAACTTCCGGACCGGTTCTTCATCCCAACCTCCAGGCCAGTCAGGGCCAGGCGTTTCTGATCTTCTGCAGAGAGATCAGTCATCTGTAAGTTTTCGTGCATGGTCCTCCTGTTATTGAGATCCAAGAGAAAGGGTATGAACAGGATCCGTACAACTGCTCATCATAATATTGTGCATTGATTCATCTGAGAGGCATGAGGTATATACATAACCAGTCATGGAGGACTGAATTCAGGCCAGGATAACGATACCGTGAGATCGGCAACTGAAGAGATAAGAATGTCTGGCCTTATTCCTGACTCATCAAGTGCCGCCTTACAGAATTTTCCTGTCATAACCAATGCCCCATACAGCCCGGCGGCTTGTGCACCAGCGATATCAGTAATGATGTCATCACCAACCATCAGCGTTTGTTCAGGCGTACTCCCAACACATTCTATTGCCATTCCGAAAAAGGCTGGTGATGGTTTACCGATTACCATTGCAGTGACTCCTGTTGCATACTCCAGAGCTGAAACAAAAGCTCCTGCACCGAGCGATAGACCATCTGTATCCATCCAGTACCTATCCTTCTCAAGAGCGATTAGCTCAAATCCTGCATGAAGCTGGCGGGAAGCGTGGTTCATGGCAGCATAGGTAAAAGATTCACCTGCATCCCCCACCACAAGAACAGATGCATCATCTGTTATCATAATTCCGGCAGATCTGAAATCCTGAGCAAGATCCTCGGTTGTGAGCAGGCTACACCGATCAATTCCACGCTTAATAAGGAGCCTAATAGCGGCGATGGCCGGGGTAATGATCTGTTCCTCATATACAGGGAGGCCAAGTCCTGCAAGCTTCTGCAAGACTGATTTACGGGAACGACGGGTCCCATTTGAGAGATACAGGTAAGGAATACGAAAGTTTTGCATATGTCGGATAGTTTCAATAGCACCGGGTATCGGTTCTGAACCAGTAAACAGGGTGCCATCAATGTCAAAAAGAACAGCCCTGATGTCCATATAATATATAGAATCGGATATCATTTCAGAAGATCATTCTTCTTTCGAAAGGAACCATAATAACATTTAAGTGCGATTAGATCCTATCTTAAGAAGCATCTGCATCGATGGTCTAGAGGTATGACTTTGGCCTTCCAAGCCAATAGCTCGGGTTCGAATCCCGATCGGTGCATTTTCTGTGGGCTCGTGGTCTAGCTGGTTATGACGTCGCCTTCACACGGCGGAGATCCTGAGTTCGAATCTCAGCGAGCCCATATTATTTTAGTA
>DATMXW010000072.1:0-5596 GCA_035561295.1 Methanospirillum sp.
CTGATAATCATTTTTTTCGTTCTCCTGTAGCCAAAACATATCATGAATACACATTTGATAACCCTTTTATCACGAGGAGTGTTACCTAAGAACAATGAACAAAGTAGGTATTCTTCTGGTTGGTCATGGGAGTAAGAAGGAATATAACAAAAATCTTATCTCAAAAACAGCCGGATTAATCGCACAAAATTATCCGGATTATATTGTACGATGTGGGTTCATGGAATTTAACGAACCTACAATACCTGCAGCACTTGAAGAGTTTAGAAGTGATGAGATTGATTCTCTTGCAGTTGTACCTCTTTTCCTTGCAAGGGGAGTGCATATCGATGAAGATATTCCAGGTCTTCTCAATCTTGAATCAGGGCAAAAGAAGGGGACATTCAAGCTGAAGGATCGGGAGATTCCACTGGTGTATGCAGATCCTATCGGACCGAACCCACTTCTCGCAGATCTTATGGCAGAGAATGCCCGACAGGCACTCTTACTGATCTAATCTGATGCAGATCCTTGTCCTTGATACAATTCATGGTGGGAAGAAGATAGGCCAGGCCCTGCTCGATGCAGGCCATGGTGTCCACTTCGTTGATGTGTATCGGGGAGACCTTTCTTTTCCCGGGAGTATAACAGGAGGGGAAGCAGAGATCGGTCATTATGATCTGATGATTTATCCGGTCCATCTGAATCCTGCTCACCCCCTGCTTCGAAATTTATCATGCCCGGCAATAACCCATCATGATGCAGTCAGGTGGATTCTGGGGATGAACAAAGGGGATAAGAGATCCCATCTCTCTCATCTGATTGAAATAACCGGGGCGAGGGGAAAGACGACCACGGCCACGGCTCTTGCCCATGCTCTCTCTGGTCCTGGATTACTTCATACCTCCAGGGGGAGGGTCATGTATCCGGATGAGATATTTCTGGGAAGGGAAAGTATTACCCCGGCCTCATTATTTGATGCTGTTTTAGAAGCTCCTGATGATGGGTGGGTTATTGCAGAAATCTCACTCGGGGTATGTGGTGCCGGTGATCTTGCGATTATTACCTCTGATGATAATTACTTGGTTGCGAATGATATGCGATCTGCCTGGGAGATAAAAAAAGGGAGTGTGCTCAGGTGCAGGCAGGTCTTATACCCCTCCGGAGTTATGCTTCTTCATGATCATGGTATCTGTGTCGGAGATTTGGTTACGGTAGAAGGGACCAGGTGTTCCTACCGATTCAATGGTTTATCAGGTTCTTTTGAGAATCCTCTATTTATCCTCGAAGGATATCGGACCGGGCTCTCTCTGGCTGCAGCCGGGGCATTATTACTTGGCACAAAACCGGACCGACTCGCAACATTCCACTCCATCCCGGGCAGGATGGAGATCAGAATTGAAGATAATCGAATTATCCTGGACAATGCAAACTCAGGTGCCTGCCTGAAGACTACTCTGGCTGCAGTCACATTTTTGGAGGGGATTGTTCCGAACTTAAGATGTATCCTGGTTATCGGTCAGGAAGACCGGGCTGTTTGTGAAAACTTCCCGGTAGAAGATATCATTGTTGCGGTGATGCAAGCTTCTCCGAAAGAAGTGGTACTGGTAGCAGGTGATGATCGTCTTGATCCCGGACTGCTGGAGCACCAGTGCAATGAATCCGGTATTCCCTGCCATGTGGTTGAATCATTAGAGGAGGGATTGAAGTATGCACGCAATATTCCTCAATATCCTATCGTCGTTTCAGTAAAAACCTGGAGATAATTATGAAATATATGCAGCCACGTCCGAGTTCGATAGTTGCCGCACTGTATACTGCCCGTGATCTGGAAGTACAAGTCTGTATTCTCCATGGGCCATCCGGGTGTTCATTCAAACACGCCCGGCTCCTAGAAGAGGACGGTATGCGGGTATTGACAACCTCCCTCTCCGAAAATGAATTTGTTTTTGGAGGGCAGGACCGGTTGATTGAAGTCCTGCTTCATGCAGAAGAGGAGTTTCACCCGAAACGCATGGCAGTAGTCGGAACCTGTGTTTCTCTCATCATAGGTGAAGATATGGAAGCAGCGATTGAGATGTCAGGAGTTGAGACTGAAACCATCGCAGTAGACATTCATGCCGGATTTGCCGAGAATATTGACGGAGTTATTGCAACCCTTGAACCCGCAGCCAGGATTGGTTGGATATCGGGTGAGGAACTCATCAGGCAGAAAGAGGTCCTCAGGAAAGCTAACGAGGTCGAACGCCTTCGCGGGGCAGCGGTAAAGAGTTATATAGAACCCTCCCGGGGAGACCTCAAACATATTGCGGCTAAGCGGCTTCTGGATATGATTCATGAGGGGAAGAAAGGTCTTGTTATCCTTAATGCTAAAAAAGAGACCGCCTACATGTTCTCAGATGCCCTTCTTGCGGTTCATGAGGTGGCCCCTGATGCCAAAATTACCTATCTGGCCAATCTTGAGCAGCGTGGTCTTCCTAAAGTCAGGCGTGATGCAGATCGCATCTGCAAGGAGCTTACCGAACGGGGTCTCACCTTCATCAATCGCGGGGCACTTGATGAGTACGGAGCCACCGGTGATGCTCTGGGGCAGTGGATCAGGGAAGAAGCACCAGACTTTGTGCTGATTGCCGGTGTTCCCCATGCGATACCTGATCAGTACCTTCGAAATACTGAATGCTTCTCTATAACCAATGGTCCACGGCAGGTAGGCCCTCTGAAAGATCAGGGTCATGCTCACGTTATGGTGGAGATAGATCTCCATCCACAAACCATTGGGGTAACATCCATTGTGGAGAGTGAGTTCGGAGCAGTGCTCCGGAGTCTTCAATGAAGACGATCCTGATAACCGGGGACCGATCTGGTGCAGGCAAGACAAGTATCACTGTTGCTCTTGCTGCCATTCTGTCCCGCACCTATCGGGTTCAATGCTTCAAGGTAGGGATGGACTATATCGATCCCTCGTACCTCTCGGCAGTCACCGGAAGACATTGCCACAACCTTGACTCTTTTGTCCTCACCCCTGAAGAGATCAGGGAAGTTTTTTCCCATGCCTGCGCCTCGGCTGATGCAGAGATCGCGATCATCGAGGGTGTCAGAGGGCTCTTTGAAGGGGCTGAATCACTTTCAGATATCGGATCCACCGCTTCCATTGCCAAACTCCTGAAAGTGCCGGTTATTTTGGTGATTGATGCACGGAGCATCACCCGGAGCGCAGCCGCAATTCTTAAAGGTTTTTCTACCTTTGACCCAGAGATTACAATATCTGGTGTTATCCTGAATAATGTAAAGGGTGAAAACCACATCAGGAAAGCAACAGAGGCAATTACTCATTATTGCGGAATACCTGTAGTAGGAGTTGTTCCCCGGCTGGATAGTCCCCCCCTGAAGATGCGACATCTTGGACTGGTTCCATTTCTCGAAGGGTCCCCGGATAGAGAATTTCTGAATCAGATTGCCACCATGATCGAGACGGTAGGCAATCAGATAGATATTGATGCCCTGTTAGCCATCGCTGATGACCGGGATATCCCTCCGTATCAGGGAATGATCTTTAGAAAACCAGAAATCACTGATATCAGAATTGCGATTGCTCTTGATGGAGCTTTTAACTTTTATTATGCTGACATTTTCCCCATTCTTGAATCATTTGGTGCTGAAATAATTCCGTTCTCTCCTATCAGAGATTCACTTCCCGATGCTGATGGAATCATTATCGGGGGTGGATATCCTGAATACTTTGGGAAAGAGCTGGAGAGTAATTCTCGGATCAGAGAAGAGATAAAAACTGCTTCCCTGAAGGGGACACCGATTTATGCTGAATGCGGAGGTTTGATGTATCTCTGTGACTCGATTCGGTTTGTTCAGGACTGGCAGGGACTCTGCTCAGGTGATTCTTTTACTATGTGCGGTATCTTTCCTGGATTCTCATCGATTCCCTCAAAGAGAGTGGTGAGTTATGTGGTTGGTGAGAGTTCGGCTGATACCCCCTTAGGTGCTCATTTATTCAAGGGTCATGCGTTTCATTATTCAGATGTCAGGTTATCGGGAGATCCACGATATGGATATAATCTCAACCGTGGTGTTGGAATTGACGGGATGAAAGACGGGGTGATACTCAGAAATACTCTGGGATCCTACACTCATCTTCACCCGGTTGCTGCAAGGGCAATGTTAGCGGAATTCTGTGCTATGTGCAGAACCCATAAGAGATAACCCTTTTTCTTCTTGAATGATCCGTGACTTGATAAATATCTATTAACCTTTGAATAACAGAGTGATGAGTTATGCTGATTTATATTGACGGGAAGTATTTCCCAAAAGAAGAGGCTAAGATATCGGTGTTTGACCATGGTTTTCTCTATGGTGATGGGGTTTTTGAGGGAATCCGGGCATACAACGGGATGATATTCAGACTCGTGGAGCATCTTGACCGGCTCTATGATTCTGCAAAAACAATAGATCTGTCAGTCCATATCACTAAGGAAGAGATGACTGCGGCGATAGTTGAGACCTGTAAGAAGAATAATCTGAAAGAGGCTTACATCAGACCGATCATTACCCGCGGAATTGGTGATCTCGGATTAGATCCCCGGAAGTGTCCGAAAGCATCAGTCGTTATCATGGCTGTTGAATGGGGTGCGATGTATGGGGATCTGTATGAAAAGGGACTTACTGCAGTCTCAGTTTCAGTCCGGCGCAATCCTGCAGAAGCACTTCCCCCCAATGTGAAGAGTCTGAATTATCTGAACAATATTCTTGCAAAGATAGAGGCCAATTACAAAGGTGGAGACGAGGCTATCTTCTTTGATACCAATGGATATGTCTCAGAAGGGTCAGGAGACAATATCTTTGTCATTAAGAATGGATGTATTGCAACTCCTCCAACATTGAACAATCTGCGTGGTATTACCCGGATGGTTGCAATCGAGATTGCATCAGAACTTGGGCTCACGGTAACCGAGAGAAATATGGGATACTTTGACCTGTATTCGGCCGATGAGGTCTTTGTTACCGGAACTGCGGCAGAGATAGCTCCCATTACGCTCATTGATGGCCGGAAAATCGGAAACGGGCGTCCAGGGCCTGTTACCATCCAGATGATGGCAAAGTTCAAAGATGTTGTTCGCAGAGATGGAACCCCGATCGTCTGATCGGACACCATAAGTTTTTAAGTACACCGTGATAATATAGTAAGGCACGCGCTGATATAGTGTAGTCCGGCCAATCATTTCGGCCTTTCACGCCGAGGACTGGGGTTCGAATCCCCATATCAGCATAATCCTGTTCGGCATTTTGCCGATACTCTTTTTAGTATCTTTTACTTAATTAAAAAATTGCATATCTGGCTTATTTTCGGGATTTAACCGTAATATGATCATGTGAGTCCTCATGGATATTCCTTGGGGACAAATATCCGAGATTTAGGCTTGAATTCAAATAAATTCAGAAATTCAGGGTCTTATATCAGGTCGCTATTGGTCGGTGAATTGACTAGACCTTTGGTATCCCTTACAAGGAATAAGAGGGATAGCGACATGATATGAAGTTACGTTAATGTCTGATATTCGGGATTATTTTTTGGATATATTCAGTTTAATCACCTTAATTTTGAATT
>DATMXW010000073.1:0-13012 GCA_035561295.1 Methanospirillum sp.
GAAGACAATCGTGTAACTATTTAGTTTTGGGAACTACCTGGATGAGTTAGAATATCATCTAGAATCATTTGCTCAATACGGTTCAAACAGATTGTTTTTTCTTGATTCTTAATTCTCATAGTATTCTCCTGGTTGCGGTTACCCCGAATTCAATAAGTTTAATCCAAGGAGGGAGTTCTTTGAGTTTAGATCTTATAGCCGATTCTGCTTCTGCCTCAGCCGTCTCCCGGAACTTTGCCGGGATCTTCCCTTCGAGCCGGATCACGGTTGTGACCTGAAAGTCCTGGTCGTTCAAGTAGTCACCTCACACCGGGTCATATATCCTCCTTGAGCAGACCTTTCAACCGGGCATTCTCCTGCAGGATAGAAAGTCCAACTTCTGCATCGATTATCATTATCGGTTTGACGTGGTTCCTTTTGACAAAAAGTAATGGTATGAGGGATTCCTTCTCAGCGTTAGTAGTTGCCTGTTTCCAGGACTCCCAGAGGTTTAGCGATTCGACACATTTGCATTCAATGCCGAATGGAAACGCAATTCTGGCAGCATTGGATAATTTAATGTCACAGCCTTGTTGACCCATCGCGGTGGATACTGCATCCTCGTCAGGGAATCCAAATTTCTCTTTGATTACTGAAACGATCATCTTTTGGAATTCACGCCCTTTTGCTTTGCGGGTTTTGGGGGTTGTAGCTACCATTACTGCTCCTTGCGATAAATCGGAACCGGGTGCCTATTGTTTTCTCTTCCCAGTACCGGACAGAGGAAGACCCAGTGAGGTTCTTCAGTCAGTCGTGGTTTCATGAGTATGGCGTTTCCTCCATCCTGATGAGGGAGTGCAGCGATCCTGATTTCAGTGCCGTCTTTAAAATTGTTGAGCATTTCCCGAAGATCTTCAACCCGGAACGATGAGATATCCTGGTATCCACACCCCTGGTTGATGATGCCGGAATGGTCGTTAAACTCTGCAATAATGTTGGTATTTTTGCTCATGATGGACTCCATTATTCATCTTCCAAGGGGTACAAGCGGAATTCTTTTCCTACCTCACAGATCAAGAATTTCGCTCCTGGTGGGGCGAGTTGCTGATCGGTCTTTGCTCTGCCGACGAGCTTCAGCCGTTCTTTTTCAGTCGTATAACGTTCTCGGTTTATCTCCCGGGGTTCAGCCCCTGAGATATCGAAGCTGAGAAAGAGGCTCATGCCCTCACCGCCTGGGCCGCTTGGTTCATGACCGGATGGTAGGCATAGATGTAGTAGTTCCTCCGGGTCTTCTTGGCATTCTGCCGTTTTGTGATCCTGACCCAGTATCCTTTCCGCTGCAGGTATGCCCGGTACCGGGAGGCATCTTCAGGGCCGTGCTGGATGCTGACCTTCTTGAACGGGAACCCATCGAAGATCCTGATCTTGTTCTCCTGCTCATCTGAACACCCACCGACATGCCAGAATAAGCAGTATGGGCAGTGATAGACATGCAAGGGTTTTCTCTCCCCCCGGTCCTTGATACGTCTCATGGAGATCCGTGCCTCTTCCATTGATGCATGGCGTTTCTTCTTGATGCAACAGGAGTATCGTTCCTCTTGTTGTTCCGGGGTGAGGAGGTCAAAAAGGCACATCAGTTCACCTTCAGCGTGCTGTTGTTTGGTCTACGGATCTCCTCTTTCTTATATAGTGTTTCAATCCCTTTTTCTACGGCTTCCTTTCCCCCGTGGGATCCAGCGAGTTTCAGGATTACAGAATCAGTTTTAGCCCGACCTTGGTCGTCTGCAAGATCCCTTATGGCAGACTTGATATCCCGTTCAAGATCCACCAGTTTCTTATTCTTCCCGGTCGCTGCATTGCCAATATCAAAAGAGCCAGTATTCGGATCATATGCAACCTCTCTGAGACATTCATCTAGGATTCTGACAGCCCGATCTACATCTTCGGACTCAACCTTTTTTGACAGTCTGATACGAGCAGAGGCTTCTGAAAGACGGGCCAGAGAGTTCCCCTGACGGGGGGTGATAGGTACTGCACTGTTGGTATCCTTCCGAGTCTTTCTGATATTGAGATAATATTCCACTACCGAGTCTTCAGCGGACTTTGTCCATCGAATAACCCCTTGCTGTTTCGAGAATGCAATATATTTCCTTAAGAGGTCTGGCTCGATATCAGGAGCATACTTATCGGAAGATGAATTTCCAGACCTGACTCCGATAATATGCCTGATGATCTGTTCATCTCTCTCTAGGTTTACTTTGTCACGGAGGATGTAGATCAGATCAAACCGCTGCATTAAGGGACCGGGGAATCCGATCTGATCTTTTAATGGGGTAAAATCATCAATCCATCCATCTTTAGGGTTTGCAGCAGCGATAACACTACAGCGTGTCGGTATTGTGGCGTGGATGTTTGCTTTGTGAATTGTGACTTGTTGAGACTCTATTCCTTCATACAGGAGAGAGATAGTTGTCTCATCAAGTTGGCCGAATTCATCAAAGACACAAATTCCCCCATCTGCCTGAGCCATCGCTCCTGCTTCAAGAGAATAAGATCCATCACCAAAGTCGTCTTTTATTACTGCTGCAACCAGACCAACCCCCGATGAACCTTTTCCTGAGGTGTAAACCCCCCTGGGGGAATACTTCACTAATTTCCTCAGCATGTCGGTTTTTGCTATACCAGGCTCACCGATAAGCAGGATATTGATGTTTCCTCTGGTCTGGACCCCGTTAGAGGATTCAGTGGTTGATCCCCCAAAAAAGGCATAGATGAATGCTCGCTTAACATTTTCAAGGCCGTAGACAGTAGGTACAACTGATCTGGTTAGGCGTTCATAGATTGCTGGATCTGCTGCCAGTTCCTGAATCTTGTCTTCATCTTCGATGGTGATTTCAATTTCGGAATATTCTTTGTCCGTAACTTCAACCGAATTAACATCGATGTAATTTTTGTATGTTGTTGAAGTCTTCGAGGATGATGTTTGATATCTCTTCAGTATCCCATTGACAATTACCCGGTTTCCTGCGTAGATTGAATTTATGAGGTCAGCATCAAGTTCAATCTCAATTGATTCTGGTTGAGACCCGGGGCTAATGTGTTCTATGTGTTCTTGTAACAGGGCTTTCTGAGAATCTTTGAAGGTAGATAATCGATCAACCAGTTCTATGGGTTTTAATCTACATCCTTCAGCTGAACAATGAACAGGGATATCCTTCATAGCATAGGGCTGTGCTTTGATGGTCCGATGTCCGTTGTTGCACTTGAATACCCCTACGGTGAGTCGCTCTTTCCGCGGGGCTGCCTTTCTAATGAGTCCTTCAACCGATACATAAGACCCAACATGTTCTGATCCTCTCAAGTCCCTGACATCGGTTTTCTTCTCGAGCTTAACGATCCGGATGGTAACAGGGAGAATTTCTCCTTTCTTTTGTACTAACTTGAAATTGGTTATCGCATCCTGAATTTGCTCGAGAGTTTTAACAGGGTTCTCTATGAGTTGTTCCGCATTGGTAATCCCGTTCTTACCGAAGGCAACCACGTCAGGATAAGATATTGTCAGGACTTTTTCATGAGGCCACTTCCTCACAAGTTTTCTGATGTCTGAAGGAATGACTATCTCAAAAAACTCTTTCCAGAAACCGGCAGCATCCAAAACTGTAACATCAGCACATGGGAAGAAATCGTCTATCGCCTCCATTTCAAATACTCTCCCGGATGTATGACATTATCTGTTCAGATGAGACAGGGAATCCACACAACTCAGTTAGTATTTCGGCTTTCTGTTTCCAGAAACGATCGTTACCGGTGGGGCTACATTCAGGAAGTTGATTGATATATCGGGCCGGGTCTTCTCTGAATACCTGTTTAACTAGCTGGAGGAATTTTTCATCATCCTTTTTCTTCATCTCAAGAACGATAAGTTCATAATTCCGTGACTCTTCGATGAGTTTCTTTTGTGAGGCACGCTCTTTGAGGATTTTTTCAGCAGCTCTCTTAGCTGCTTCGGTTCGAGGGTCTTGAATGATCTCGTCTTCAAAAAGAGCAGTTTCAAGACAATCTCGGACAAATTTAGAGAGATTAAACTCTCTGCCGAATTTTACTCGAGCCAGAAGCAGGAGATCATCGATCCCAGATATGGAAGTGACATCACGACCCATCTGGAAACACCTCTTTTACTAAAAGTGTACTTACATTTGTATTGTACTGTACTGTACTTACACTTTCTAAGACTAAGAAAGAAGAAAGAGAGAAATTGATCATTCTTTCCTCCCCCGATATCCTTCGATAAAAATTGAAAGACTCTTAAAATGGCACTGTTCAACAGGTCTTAAATGATGATAGATCTTATGGCAGTGTTCACACAGAGTTATACCATTATTAACATCTGTAGCGAGTTCAGGGGCAACATCAACAGGAGTTATGTGGTGAGCAACCGGTTTTTTCGACGAACCGCATCTTTTACAGCATAATCTATCCCGGAGTTTAACCTGTTGAGTCCATGCAAAATAGGGAGTTGTAGATCTGACACCATTCTTGTACGTTCTGTGTATTCCTCGGCGTTCAACATATTCTAAAGCAAATGAATCCATTGCCTTTAGTTCAGAATACGACAATTCTTTGATAAACCGATTTATATCAGCATCAAAATCAAGGGGGGAAAGTCTGGTAAATGCAATTCGAAGATGTGTAGCGAATATACTTCGACATGTGTAAGCCGTAGATTCATCTAACATTCTGATTGCAGTGATTAATCTTGATTCTATATCCTTGAATTTGGTATAAATAGGGTTCCAGGCACCAGTAAATACCGGGTGGCCGGTATTGAAAAAGAAATCTAATGCCGTGATATCATTCTGTGATAATTCAGGTTTGGATAATATCGTTTCGACATATAGATTGGCGTAATCCTGTGCAAAACACAAGCAATATTGAGGGACATAGGGGTTAGCCATCACTGACCTCCTTGATACCGGTACTTCTTTTCAATCTCCTGGTACAGGTTAAGAGATCCCTTCTGGGTTAAGTCGAGTATTTGATTCCATCCGGATATCGTATCTTCTTTGTTGACATTGTTCAGGATGCAGAACTTCATCCAATCAACTGCTTTATCCAGGACAGCTTCATGAAGGATCGAATAATTTCGGATCAGGTCAATCATAGGGTCAGACCGGTACCCTCCTTTTCCCCCAGTTCCTTTGACCCACCCTTCCTTGTCATACTGCCCGTCCGGAGTGGCAGGTAACATCTTGGTCAGGGTTTCCCCGGAAAATCCGAGAATTACATGGGTGCCATCCTTCAACCTAATCAGGTTCTTCTGGGCATTCTCATCGAGGTTAAACCATTGCTCTTTCCCTGCCAGGGTTAGGACCAAGGCTCTTGCATCCCCTTCACGCTTAATGAGTTTACAGGCTTTCGGTTTTTGAACTGCTGGAGAGGTTTGTTGTGCCGGCTTCGGCTGTTCGACCTTGGCTGCCTGTTGGGCCTGACTTGGTGCTGCCTTGGGTGGCTCAGCAGGCTTCACCGGTGCCGGGGGTTCCATGCCTGGAGGAAACTGGATACCGACAATCCTACCATGCTCAATGTTCACGTCTACGAAATCCCCGGACTGATACTGAGATAGGTCCAGGTGATCAGAATAATATTCGTCATTATGCTCATTGTAGAGGAGCCTGATAGTCTTCTTATTCTGGGGCAGGTACGCAATCTTAACCCGGATCCATGCAGGTGCAGGTGCCTGGACTGCTGCGGTTTCGCTCATGCCGACACCACCTTCAGGACCATCTGACCAGGTTCTGCATCAATCAGCGGTGCTGCGTGCTGACTCCACTGGATGACTCGCATGAGGTCTACCGAAGGGACAAGGAACTGGTGCAGGTTGATAGTGATGCTGAATGATTCCACATCAGCCCGCTCAAATGACCCTACGATATTTCCATCATGGTCAATCACTGCAGTAGGAGGAGACCGATAGTTCCACGCCCAGGCTACTGTGTCAAGAGGGATAAGATATGTAGATGACCTGATTCTGATGACCAGATCCGTATCTATTAGCCTGACATCACCTGCAGGGTACCGAGGGGTGATCATAAGGCGACCCCCTCAGGGACTGGCTGCACTCTGATAGCAGCTATTCCAGTTCCCTTGAGCAGGCCCATGATACACCTTCTTCCCATTACGAACTTCGAGCCGTCCGCTGTGACATGAATCAGGTTTCCATGGTGCTGCGCTTCCCCGGCGAATTCACCAGATGAGAATACAGGTACTGGTCGGCCCAATACCATCAGATCAATCAGGTCCGTGCCTACAACCTGCAGGTGACCGTCTATCATCAGACTCTCTCCCTGCATCGATGCAGTGATCATGGTTCCACCTCGATCGATGCCTGTTCGGGCATTGGGGCAATGAGCCGGATGTTGTATCCGACCACCTGGACTGATCCGGGTATTAGTATCTCATCTGCATCCTCTCCAAATGTGGCCTCTACTACGGCTATTGTCGGGGTGTATGTCTCTTTGAAATCCTTTACTGCGGTTTTCAGGAGCAGATCATATCTCTTCTTAAATTTCTCCGAAAGCAGAACAGCCCGGTTGACTTTCCTGTTGGTCTTCTTCTCAAGCGGGTAGATCTCAAAGACCCCTTCCTGAGTTATCCCGGCTGCTTGTCGCTGTTCAATGATCTGATCTGCACGCTTGGTTATCTGGGACTTCATCCTGGTGACGAGTTTAGTTATCTCGTCTAGTGCTGCAGCAGATTCCTGGAGCTGGTTAGCATCAGTTAAGGTCTCCAGGCCGGAATCATTGATTGCAGTCTGGAGGTCCTCTTCAAAGTGGATAACCCGCTTATCCTGTACAAAGGACTGGATGATATCAAGAATGGGATTGACTACCAGTTCCTCAGCTTTTTTTGATCTACCGAGCTCGTATGCTGTCCGGAACTCTGACATGACAGATTGGGTTGACATCACGCACACCCCATCTCGATGTCTCGCTGATACTCGTATGCAGCATCAGATCCATCGTCAGGTTCTGGTTCGGTCAGCGTAACTGCTTCAATTTGTTTGAGCAGGTGCCTGATGGTATCACAGATCTCGTCTCTGGCATCTTCGGTCTGGGCTTCGTTGTCAGCCCACCAGGACATCTCATCTGCGAGTTTCTGGCAGAGCCCGTCGATGTTACCCTTTGCGATCCTGGCATCGTGACTTTGAGCTACTCGTACCTTCGTAATTCGGTATGCCTGCACCTGGAGTTGCAGGTCGATAATGGTGCTGGCCAGATATCCAAGAGCCTGATCTTTGTTTCCATCACAGTTGTATTCTGCATCACTGACAATGGAGTGCATGGCTTCAAGGTTCATGCGCTAACTCCTCCGGTACGATTCCAAACTCCGCGAGGTATGCTGTGGTGGCACAGTGTATTCGAGAATCTGCCGATTCATCGGTGCAGTACGAATCATAGATTTTTGGTAATCCAAACTCTTCAGCGAGTTTGTTGTTGATAAACGCTTTCAGATTGATACGGCGCTCAACCAGGATGGTGTGAAGATTCTCCTCAATCTGAGCAGTAGTATTTTTGTACCAACGACCCCGGCGATGAAGGTGATTGGCCATTCAGACCGCCTCTTCAACGATGGTAAGGCCGTGAATTTCAATCATTAATCGCTCGAAATCTGCATACTGGAGGAGAGGGTGACTGGCTTTGTGAATCTGGTGCATGGTATCGCGGGGAAACACTTTACTCTCTGACCCATACACAATGGAGTCAACCTGGAGTGGGGTTTGACGAATCGCCTCTTCGTTCTCCGGTTGATCCTTGAGGGTTCGTACTAAGGTGGAGGTCATTCTGATACCACCCCTTCAGGTCGAAGGTGTGTTTTTCCGGCACCATCCGGGCGGGTTAGTTTTGCATAAACCCGACCCCCCTGGTCTACCGCGTGCCTAGCCCGAAGTATGTCCATGGTAGGCTCCCAGAACATGCCGTCATCCGCTTGCTGGTTCAAAAACGTTTGAACATCGTCGCCCCGAGTCTTTTCCAACTCTCGGATAATTACCAGGTCTTCAAGGACCTGCGATACGGTTAAGCCACTTGGCTCCGATACTTCTATAACAACCCGTCCTTCGTTCTGGTTGGCGCCTGTTACGGTTGGCCGGGTGTTTTCGCTTTTAGACATTTGGGGTTACCTCATTTTCCACAACGATACCTTTTCTGATAGCTTCTTTCTCAAGAGACGCGCAGATTGCTGCATTAAGGCTTGGATAAAAATTCGGAACCATTTTCTCTGCCAATCCGCGATGATAAGGGGTGAGCCTTAACGTCGTCCTATCAACATACGTTGATGCCACTTCTGACATGAGATCACAGTTTGTAACGTGACATATTAATACTGCCGATTAGAGGAAATATGCAGATACATTTATAAGCGCACGCACGCACAATTTAATTACAGATAAATTATGGTCATTAAACGCCAAGTTACCTTCAAATTGAGCGAAGAATACTACGATAAGATGGCTGCAATGGTTGGCCAGGATAAAGAATTCGGAACTTTTTCTGCAGCATGTGAAGCAGCATGCATTGAATATGTCACACTTCGCAACATGCGGTCGAATTTAGGGCCTGAAATCGCTCGATATTTTACAACCCCTGAAGGAAAGGATCATCTCAAAGAATTATTTATCCAGGCTGCCTTGCAAGCGAATAAATCCCAATAATTTACCTTTTTTTTACTTTCACCCTGCTTGAATCACATTCATATCTCATGAATCCCAACATTCTCTCATGATGGGGGATGAACTCATAAACCAAACTATGCGAAGTTCGGAAGTGGAACAAGTAATAGTAGCCGAATTTTCATCCTTAATTGCGCGGCGCCCAGAAACTCCCCAAAATACTCTCGAATAACTCTATTTTTTCGCACGCACACTTAAAATACATGAAGTGAGATATCATTTCATACATGAGTTCAGCACCCAAATGCCCATCGTGTGATTCGGGGATGATTTATACTCGGATTGATGGCTCTATTCGTTGCCGTAGGTGCGGCTACGATACCAAAGAAATTCTAGAAAAAGTTACAAAACAAGAACCAGCCCCGGTCTCCCCAGACAATTGAGGCTGGTTATCTCGACTATGAGACAAAACATGTCTGACTCACAAATTAAAGTAATCACCGCACAGACCGAAGAAAACCTTACCGGCATAGTCCTTGATGGCATGCCATATCTCTATTGGCTGCGGGTATACAAGGCCCTGGGAATCACTAAGGCTCATGCTGTAGAAGTGATCAAACGCTTGACCGAAGGCGTTCACTATCGGAAATTCACAAAGGAAGAAATCCAACTGTTATCAGGAACAGTCAAAGTAAGCGATACTGTTGACACAAGGGCTCGAGCCTTCTACTTTTTGACTCAAGAAGGTATGAACCGAGCATACATTGAGATCGACACCAACAGGATGAGTGATCCTGATGCAGTCAATAAGGTGCATGAAGTCCGGGACAAGATAGCCAACATCTACACCCGGTACCAGCGCGGGGAGGTGTTGTCGATCACTGTTGATAAAGTTAGGGAAGAACTCTCCGATGATACCAAGACAATTGAGATAACGAGTAAGAACCTCGCCATTGCTGACGCTTTTATCAAGTATGCCTGCCCTCACCTGAAAATCGATCCTGGACGAGTTATCTCCAACTCACTTACCCGTGCTGAACAGGAGATCCATAACTATGGAGGGAGGGAGAACCTCGAGCATCTGAAGTGCATGATTCCCCGTGTGCTTGAAGGAGAGCCCGCAACCCTAAACGCTACTGATATCGGAAAACACTTAGACATGGCCCCTCGCTGGGTGAATGAGGTCCTGGAGATATTAGGGTACCAAACTCACAGGTATCGGGAAAGGTCAAGTGGAAAACACAAGGTCTGGTCTCCTACTCAGAAAGGAATCCCTCATGGTGAATGGAGACCGGTTACTAAAGGGCACAATAACGGCAGTATCCATAATGAAGATAAGTGGTATTGGAAAGAATCAATTCTGCCATTGATTCGTGATCCGTTGTTTGGTTAGAGTAGCAGCCAACAGCAATTAGCGCAGGGGGCAACAGCATGAACGTCAGGTTCTCCTCGAAAGGGAGGAACGGTTACGGCTTACTTCGGGAGATGATAACACATGCATCATCCGGAGCAATGTTAGAATGATGTTTCAAATATGGGTTGAAGTAAATCGGAGATATTATTATCAGAAGATATCAAAGCAGGAGGCCTAATGGCGCTCTATAGAAAACTCCCGGTTGTTATCGATGCCGTTCAAATTGATCAACAAATGACAATTGAAACACTCGAAGGGATTATGACAGGCAATCCCGGGGACTGGTTGATTACTGGAGTCAAAGGAGAGCAATACTTCTGTAAAGACGACATTTTCAGAATGACCTATGAACCATATCTGGAGGGAGACACCCGATGACCCTCATCACCCTATGCAAATATCGGATCTCACTTGCCCCTCACTTACAGTATGGCTCCGGAGGTCACCAGTGCGTAGAGTCTGCCTGCTCTGAGTATGGCTCATGTCATGAACGAATCAACAGAGAGGTAAAGGTTTGACCTTTCCATCAGCCCGTGAATGCATGGCCCGGATGTGTCCTCAGCTCGGCAGCCAGATCTGGCCTCCAGAGTCGAACAATCCACCGAGGAAGATCTGCAACCTCACAGGCAGGATACCAGGAAACATGGGGAAGTGCCCGAAGGAGGATAAATGACCTCCTTCTTTTCTCACCCTCTTGTCGCTTCAGAAAAGGTGCAGCTGAGAGACTACCAGGTTGAGATAGCCTCAGTATCACAGAGCCAGAACACCCTGGTGATACTCCCTACCGGACTAGGGAAGACCATTTGTGCTTTGCTCGTGATGGTTCAACGCATAACCGAACCTCAGAAAGTGATACTGGTCGCACCGACCAAACCCCTATGCGAGCAACACTTTCAGTATTTCTCTGCCCTTTTACCCAGTACTATAGTGAGACTTCTTACCGGAGAACTCCCGGCTCAGGAACGTCTCAAGGAGTGGAACGAGGCTCAGGTGATCATTGCAACCCCTCAAACTCTTGAGAACGATCTGAAGAACCAGGTGTATGACCTGAAAGATGTCTCTCTTTTGGTCATCGACGAAGCACACCGTGCTGTGGGTGCCTATGCTTATACCTATCTTGCAGGGGAGTATCAGGCCACATCACAAAACCCCCTCATTCTTGCCATGACTGCCTCACCTGGAGGAGATGAAGAGAAGGTCAACCTAATCAAAGATGCTCTGTTTATCCAAAAAGTGATTAGTAAATCAGAAGATGATCCAGACGTCTCCCCGTACCTTCACGAAAAGGAGATCATCAAATTATTTGTTGACCTTCCGGACCTGCTGAAGAGAGCCTCAACCACCTGCAAAGAGATTGTTGAATCCCGTTGTAAGGCTCTCAACGCATCCGGGTTTAAAATTAGTCCAAATCCAACTCAAACTCAACTGAACCAGTTAAACCACCATTTCACAGCATTGATCTCACAAAAGGACGGTACTGGGTTTGAACTCGCCCGGCTCTATGGCGAGATCATGAAGATGCGACATGCGGCAAAAGTGGCAGAGACCCAGGGCCTGATTCCCCTGAGGAAATACCTGAATGAACTCTTTACTGAAGGGATGAAAGCCGGTGCCAAGGGAGCCACTAAGCGGCTTGTGCAGGAAGAAACTCTTCAGGCAATCTATGATGAAATAGGGAATGCAGGAAATGATGAGATCCACCCCAAGGCTATCAGGCTGCCGGGTCTTGTTGAAACCCAGTTAAAGAAGAGCCCGGATATTAAAATACTCGTCTTTGCAGAGTTCCGGGATACGGTCGCCTTGATCGTCTCTCTCCTCAAGGCTCGGGGAATTGCTGCGACTGCATTCACTGGTCAATCCAAGAAGGGCGACGAGAAAGGGATGAACCAGAAGAAGCAGGTGGAGACCCTGAACCGGTTCAGGTCTGGAGAGATCCGAGTACTTGTCTCAACGTGTGTGGGTGAGGAAGGCCTTGATATCCCGGCAACGGATGTGGTGATTTTCTATGAACCGGTGCCATCAGAGGTCCGGAGTATTCAGAGAAGAGGCAGGACGGGAAGATTTGCAATAGGTACCGTCCTGGTCATGATCACAAAGGGTACTCAGGATGAGATCAATTACTATGTGAGTCAGAGGAAGGAGCAGGCCATGAAGACCATGGACCATACCACCAGGCAGATAAAAATGGGGGATATAGGATGAACCACACCAGGCTGATTCAGTATATTCTCGCCTTCTTTTTTTGCATCATCGCTTCGTCATCCTTCATCCTATCATATGTCAACTTAACAGCTGCAGCCATCCAGGCAGGGATTCCTGATTCACTTGCATGGATGTGGCCACTTTGTATCGACTCATTCATCTCCATGGGAGCAGTGTTCATCCTTCAGTCCAATCTGAATCGAGAGCCATCATGGCAGGGGTGGGGAGTACTAATATCGTTCACTGTGGCCTCCGGAGCGTTCAATATCGTACATAGCCCTCCGGATTTCTGGAGTCAGGTCGCTCATGTGATACCACCGGTCGCTCAGTGCGTCAGCCTAGAGCTCCTGATGATCAGGATCAAGAGAGATCTCATGACCTCACCGGAGCTTACTGTGGGCAGCGAGATAACCCCGGATCTTCCTGCTGCAATCTCCCAGGAAAAGATAGAGAAAGTAAGAGAGTGGTTCACCGTGAACCCGAATGGTACCATCAATCAGGCCAGAATTGCACTCAGTATGGGACCTGCTACGGTCAAGAATTGTAGAGCATATCTTATAAAGAATCACCAGCTCACTGACCTCACTGAGTGAATTTAAGGCAGAGACCTTAAAGAAAGAGTTTGAGTTACAAAAAAAAATGGTTGTTGCATAGATCATTTCTGAAGATACAATCAGAGCAATTCACGCGGGACCATTAAAATTTCACATTCATTGCCCTCAATGTACTAACCAAAACATTCGTTTTAC